>DQSS01000346.1 GCA_015663165.1 Arcobacter sp.
AGTTTCTTCTTTGATGCTTATAAAAATAAAGACAATCAAAAATCTCTGGATGCATTTAATAAAGTACTTGCTACATCTATAACTATGAAGCAAATCAATAATAAAAAAATAAATGAAAAGTTAGAATATGATATGAAACTTGCAAATGATGCAATTATTACAGGTACACCTACATTGTTTTTAGATGGTGAAATAGATTTAACAAGATCTCAATATAAAAAATTTATAAAGTAAAGGTATAAGTATTTAATGGAAAAATTAATAATAGCAACAAGAGCAAGCGATTTAGCATTATGGCAAGCATATCATATAAAAGATACAATAGAATCTACATATCCAAATATTGAAGTAGAACTAAATAAAATAGTATCAAATGGAGATAAGATTTTAGATAAACCTTTAGCTCTAATAGGTGGTAAAGGTCACTTTACAAAAGAACTTGAAGATGAGATGCTTGCAGGAAATGCAGATCTTGCTGTTCATAGTCTAAAAGATGTACCAACTTTTATTCCTGAAGGTTTAGAACTTGTTGCAATTACTAAAAGACAAGATCAAAGTGATGTATTTTTATCACATACATATAAATCTCTTGAAGATTTACCACAAGGTGCTGTAGTAGGAACTACAAGTTTAAGAAGAAGAATGCAACTTTTAGAACAAAGACCTGACTTAAAAGTTAAAGATTTAAGAGGAAATGTAAATACAAGACTTAGAAAATTAGCTGAAGGTCAATACGATGCTATAATCTTAGCTTGGATTGGACTTCATAGATTAGATTTATTAAAAGATATTCCTTACACTGAAAAATTATCTTTAGATATGATGATACCACCTATGGGTCAAGCAGCTTTAGGTATTGAAATAGTATCTTCAAATGATAAAGTGAGAGAAATTGCAAATACTTTAAATAATGCAGAAACATTTTTATGTACAAAAATTGAAAGAGATTTTATCTCTAAAATAGGTGCAGGATGTTCAGCACCTGTTGCTTGTAATGCAACACTTTCTTCTAATACTATTACATTTAGAACAATGATAGGTTATCCAGATGGAACAAATATAGTTAAAAAAACCATAGTTAAAGATAAATCAGAATGTGAAAATCTTGGAAATGAGATGGCAGATATGATGATTAAAGAAGGTATTTTAGAAGTACTTCAAAAAGCAGAAACTATTGCTTTTAAAGATATAAGACCTGATAGAATATAGTTAGACTATATTCTAATATTTATTTTAAAGTTTCTAAATATTTGTGAATAGCTTTTATTTCAGGAACTGACAGGCTTGTGGCAATTGGTTTCATAATAATTGCGAAGCCATTATCTTTCTCATCTAAATCATAGTCCCTAATTGCTACTTCAAATTCATCATAAGTAAGAGTATTTAAAGCATTTGATACACCATACGCTCTAATTTCAGCATTTTCACCATGACAAGATAGGCAGTCTCTTCTGTATAGTTTTTTACCTTTAGTAGCCATTAGTTTACTTTCTTGTTTTTTCTTGTATTCAATCATTGTATCATTTGGAGATTGATTTATAGTAGTATTAGAATATGCTAAACTTTCAAAACTTTGGTTAGGAATAATTTTTTTTGTAGAATAAGTATCTTTTTTAAGAATATACAAATAGTCCATTCCTGTATTGTTAGAAGTGGGATTTATTTTTATATCAGATACCACCCATCCTTCATTTTCCATATCTTGTAAACTTTTACTATTTAAACATTTTCCACCATTAAGTTTTACAGTTTCAATTGTTGCTGGATTTGTCCAGTTTTGTTTGTAACACATTGTAGTATTTGCAACTATAAGTGATGAGAAACTCAATAATAATAAACTCTTTTTTAACATTTTTTTATCCTTTTAACCCTATATTTAGGTATGTTCTCATTTTTTTAATTTCTTTTTTATCAAAAGGCTGTGTAATCATCTCTTTTGAATCGTCAAGATTTACTTTCCCAAAGGGAGTTATTATAGCAGAACTTGAAGCCATGTTATCATTTGATGAATCACTTGCTAGTACAAAGCATTGATTTGTAACTGCAATTGCTTTAGTGAGTGTTTCAAAATTTTCTTTTCTAAGTTTTCCCCACATAGCAGGTATAAGTATGATATCTGCACCTCGTATTCTTTGCCATAGTTCTATAAATCTAAGCTCAAAGCAAATAAGAGATGCAACTTTTATACCATTTATATCTATAATTTTCATATTTTCTATATTTCCAGCTTCAAAATACTTATCTTCATCTCCTAATGGAAATAGTTTTACTTTACTTTGAGTATGTATTATATTACCTTTTGAAAATATAAATAAAGTATTGAAGAATTTATCATCTTTTGATGTAGTAAGCGTCAGTGAGATTGTTTTATTTATAGATATTTCTTTTAATATTTTGATAGCTTTTGTAGATATATTTACCGCCTCATATAGATTATCATAAGAGTATCCATTTAGGCATAGCTCTGGAGCAAGTATAAAAGAATCATCTGGAGTATTCTTTATTAGAGATACTAACTTTAGGAGGTTTTCTTCAAAGTTAGTTGTTGTTTTAAATTGTAATGTAACTAAATTCACAAGAATCTTTATAGTGGTAATTCAATGGTAAACTTAGCACCATTATTTATATTTGTAGCAATTAGACTGTCGTTCATATCTTCTGTTATTAATTTATAACTTATATGTAAACCTAATCCAGTACCTTGACTTTGGTGTTTTGTTGTAAAATAAGGATCAAAAACTTTATGAATTATATCTTCAGGTATACCTTCTGCATTGTCTTGGATGCTTAATATTACTTTATCATCTTCAATTATTAAAGAAACTATAATCTTTCCATTTTGAATATCTCTTTGCTGTATTATATCTTTTGCATTTGTTATTATATTTAGTAATACTTCTGAAAATTTACTAGGAATTAAATAAATATTAGTTTTTTTATCATAATCTATATCTTCTACTATTTGTATGTTTAAGTCATCTAGTGTTGTTTTAACTATATTAATACTATTTTTTATAATATCTTGAATATGAACATTCTTTATGTCTTTTTCTTCTTCAATGTAGTTTCTAAATATATTAATAGTTTCTGTTAGGTAATCAACTTTTTCAAGTATTTTATTCATACTATCTTGAGTTTTTTTAGTATCATACATTTCTAGTTCTTCATTTAATTGTACTGTTGATGCTATCATTGAGATGTAGTTCAATGGTTGTCTCCATTGATGTGCAATATTTCCAATCATTTCACTCATTTGAAGTTTTTTATTTTGTTCGTTTAGTTTTTGTTCTTTATCATGATTTTGTTTAAATAGTTCTAATAATTCCAATGTAGAGTTGATTTTTATTTTAAATTCTTCATTTGTATATGGCTTATTAATAAAATCATTTGCGCCAATTTTTATAAAATTTGTCGATGTATTATCTTTATCATTTGCACTTAAAATAATGATACCAAGTTCATCTTTGTTAAAAGTTTCTCTAATTTTGATAGTCAATTCCATACCATCCATAATAGGCATATTGTAATCACTAAGAACCAATGAATATTTTTTATTAGTGTTATTTAGTATGTCAAGTGCTTCTTGTCCATTTTTAGCAGAAGATACGTTAAGTTTCATTTTTTCTAGCTTAGTAACTGCAAGGGCAAGTTGAATAGGAGAATCTTCTACCATGATAACATTTGTATCATAGTTTTTAAGAACTCTATCTATAACGCTTACTATTCTATTTGGATTATTTTTTGAATCTTTTATTATATAATCAATAATATCTTTTTTCAAAATAGTATCTTTTATATTATCATCAAAAACAGAAGTAAGTATAACTGATGGGATATTTTCTCTTAAAGTATAGTTAAGTATTTCACCATCTGGTGCATCTTGTAAATTAAAGTCTAAAATTGCAAGATGAATTAATTTTTCAGTAAGTATAAATTTTAGAGCTTCTTTAAAAGTAGTAGCTTTTAGTATATTTACATTAAATTTATTATTTATATTATTTTCTAATTGACTCAATATTTTAGTATCATTGTCAATTATTAAAATAGTTTTTTTCATAGTTTATATTTTAGAAGTCATCAAAGTCAAGTGAACCTTTAGAATAGTTTACTACATTTCCTTCAAAGAAATTTACTCTTTGGTCATTAAATGAACTATATCCATCAACCCATGGAATAGGATGTTTTACATTATATTCAGGTGCATAACCAACTGCTGCTAGTCTTTGGTCTGCAAGGTATTGAATGTATTGTTTGATAATAGCATCTGTAAATCCTAGAATTTGTCCTTGAGTTATATATGCACCCCACGAAGATTCTATTTCAACTGCATCTCTTACCATAACTCTTACTTTTTCTTCTAACTCTGCTGTGAACAATTCTGGTCTTTCTTTTCTTGTAGAGTTAATCATATTTTGAAAAAGTAAAAGATGTGTAACTTCATCTCTTTGAATAAATCTAATCATTTGCGATGAACCAAGCATTTTACCAGCTTTTCCAAGTGCATACATAGCAGCAAAACCTGCATAAAAGTATATACCTTCTAAAATCTGATTTGCAAACATTCCAAGAACTATATTTTCATCTGTTGGATTATCTCCTACCGATTTAAAAGTATCTGCTACAAACTGATTTTTACTTAAAAGTTGTGCATCTGTTTTCCACATATTATAAATCTCATCAGTATTATCAGAAATTGACTCAACCATTACGGCATAAGATTTACTATGATTTGCTTCTTCATATGCTTGTCTTGATAAAATAGCATTTATTTCAGGTGCTGTTATATATGGATTCATATTATCCATAATATTATTTGTTTGTAAAGAATCCATAAAAATAAGCTGAGATAAAACTAAATCATACATTCTTTTTTCAGGTGGTGTTAAAAACTTATAGTCTTTAGCATCTCCTGTCATTTGTACTTCTTTAGGGAACCAAGTATTGGCTTCCATAGTATCCCAAAGTTTTAATGCCCAATCATATTTTGCTTTTGTAAAGTTAAGCATACCATCTGGATTTCCTCCAAATGTTCTTCTATCATTTAATGATTCGTCACTTTGAGGATTATAAATTGTTTTTTTGTTATTTGGTATATTACTCATTTAGTTCCTTTTATTGACAGCCAACACATTCTGTGCTTCTATCTGCTACATCTTGTGTTACTTCTGGTGATTGACCTCTTAGGTAGTATGTCGATTTTAATCCTAACTGCCAAGCTAGTGTATATATTTGGTGCAAGTATTTTCCACTTGCTTTATCTAAAGACATAAAGATATTTGTACTTTGACCTTGATCTATCCATCTTTGTCTAATAGCTGCTGCTTTTATTAGGTCAAGTTGTTCTACTTCATAAGCTGGAACATAATGATTCCAAGTATCTGGAGAAAGATTTGGTACAACTACTGGAATAAGTCCCGATAAGTTTTCTTCAAACCATTTTCTTTTATATACAGGCTCAATAGCTTGAGTAGTACCTACAAGAATAGAAATAGAAGATGTAGGAGCAATAGCCATTAAATATCCATTTCTCATACCATTTTTCTTAACTTCTTCTCTTAGTGCCGTCCAGTCATAACCTGTATCAAATAAATCTTTGTCTATAAGTGCCTCAACAGCTTTAGGTGCATGATCCATAGGCATAATACCTTTAGACCAATTTGAACCTTCAAACTCATCATAGATGCCTTTTTCAACTGCAAGGCGTGAAGAAGATTGAATAGTATTGTATGAAATTGCTTCCATTACTTGATCTATTCTTTTAAAGTGTTCGTTACTTCCCCAAGTTATTTGAGCTTCTGCTAGCATTTGAGCTTCACCCATTACTCCCAGACCTATTGCTCTTGTTTGGTGATTTGTTGCTTTTACTTTTCTAAGTGGGTAGAAGTTTAAATCTATAACATTATCAAGCATTCTAACTGCTGTTGGAACTACTCTTTTAATATCTTCATCTGTATGGATTTTACTTAAGTTTACTGATGCAAGATTACATACGGCAGTCTTTCCATCAATCTTTTGTTTTTCAACTATATATATAGATTTACCATCAACTTTATCTAAAGCTGTGATTTTATTTGCTTTTTTAACTATCCCTGATGATGTTGTTACAAGTTCATCTTCATCATAGTATCCAAATGTCCCATCTGTAAATTCTAATTGAATTTTATAGTAGTTTGGCTCAGTATTTTGGAAGATTTCAGTACATAAGTTACTTGATCTTATAAATCCTGAGTGAGCATTTTGGTTTGCTCTGTTTGCATTGTCTTTGAAACATAAAAATGGAGAACCAGATTCAAAGTAAGAAGTAAGGATCTTTTTCCATAAATCTTTTGCTTTCATTTGGTCTTTTGTTTTTGTTTCATCTTTTTCATACTCTTCATATTTAGCAGTAAATTCTTCACCTGTAAGTGTAGATAAATCTTTAACTTCATAAGGATCAAATAGTGTCCAATGAGAATCTTCTAAAACTCTTTGCATAAATAAATCACTAATCCATAGTGCAGGGAAAAGGTCATGTGCTCTTCTTCTTTCTTCACCAGAATTCTTTTTTAGATCTATAAAGTCTATGATATCCATATGCCAAGGCTCAACATATATAGCAATTGCACCTTTTCTAGTACCAAGTTGATCAACTGCTAAAGCTATATCATTTGTAATTTTTAAAAATGGTACGATACCACCAGCTGCACTTTTATGGTTGTCAATAACACCACCTAAAGCTCTGATACTATTCCAATCCCATCCAATTCCACCACCAAATTTAGATAATAGTCCCATTTCTTTGTAACCATCAAAAATACCTTCAATGTTATCAGGAGTAGATCCTATATAACATGAACTTAGTTGATGTCTATTTGTTCTTGCATTTGATAAAGTAGGAGTAGCTAGCATAACTTCAAATTTTGAAATTACATGATAAAACTCTTTTGCTTTTTCTTGCTTATCTTCTTCATTTTGTGCTAAGAACATTGCTATTCCCATGAACATTTGCTGAGGAAGTTCTATAGGCTCACCCTCTTTGTTCTTAAGTAAATATCTGTCGTTTAGAGTTTTTATTCCAAGGTAGTTGAAAAGTAAATCTCTTGATGGATCTAGTTGTGCTTGTAAATCCTCTAAGTCATATCCATTTTCAAGTTCAGGTATGATTCTACCTTCTTTTTGTCCATTTGCAATATAATCTTTTAAGTGACAATATGCAGAACCTTTTATACCGTGAGTTGCTTTTCCAGCTCTATGATAAAGATCATATAAAAAAAGTCGTGAAGCAACAAAAGTCCAATCAGGTACATCAATATCGATTTTTTCAACAGCAGTTTTAACTAAAGCATCTTGAATATCAGCAGAACTCATACCATCTATAAATTTTATTTGTGCATCTATTTCTAATTCACTTTGACTAACTCCTACTAAATCTTTAGTAGCAGCAATAGTATTTTTTTGAATTTTTGTAATATCTAAAACTTCTTTTCTTCCGTTTCTTTTTTTGATCATAATTGACATAAGCCCTCTTTGTGTTTGTAATATTTTATTAAATTTCTAATAATTTAAGAGGCAGATTTTATCAAAAAGTAGCTTTATATTTAGTAAAAATTTAAAGCTTTAATGGTAGAATAATGCTATACAATATTTATCATAAGGATACAAAATGTTTCAAATGGGCGCATCGCTTGAAGGACAAAGCTTCGAGTCAAAAAAACTAAAAAATCCAAAAAAAAGTTTTGACAAAATTTCTAAAAATGAACACCAATTAGTCTTTACTTTTGAAAAAAGAAAAGGAAAGCCCGTAACTTTGGTAGGTAGGTTTTATATGAATGATAAAGAGAAAAAAAGTATCTTAAAATTTTTAAAGACCAAACTAGCTTGTGGTGGGGCAGTTAAAGAAGAATGGCTTGAATTACAAGGCAATGTAAAAGATAAAGTGATTGATATATTAAAAAAAGATGGATGGAAGTTTAAATAATGCAAAAAGTTTATAATGAAGTAAATACTTTAGATAAAAGATGTATCAAAAAATATAATCTAAGTGAAGATTTACTTATGGAAAATGCATCTTTAAATATTGCAAATTTTATAAGAAAAAAGTTTAAAAAATCAAAAACTGTATTAGTAATAAGTGGATTTGGAAACAATGGTGCTGATGGTATAGTCTTGGCTAGGTTGTTACATTCGGAGTATAATATAAGACTATATATGCCTTTTGCTTTAAAATCATCTATAGCAAAACTACAAGAAAATAGAGCAAGAAAATGTGGTGTTAAAATAGTCAATAAAATATCTAAATGTGATATTATAGTTGATTGTTTATTTGGTACTGGATTAAATAGAGAGTTATCTTCTGATTCTATTAATATTATTATAACTTTAAATTCTATGGATTCATACAAAATAGCTTGCGATATTCCAAGTGGTATAGATATAAAGGGAAATATTTCAACTATAGCCTTTAAAGCAAATACAACTATAACTATGGGTGCATTAAAAAAATTATTTTTTACAGATAAAGCAAAAGATTATATAGGAAAGATAAAAGTTGCTTCGTTGGGCGTAAGTAGAAAACTTTATGAAACAAAATCAAAGAGTTATTTGCTTGAAAAATCAGATTTAATACTTCCAAATAGAAATAAAAAAGATACACACAAAGGAACTTTTGGACATTTAAGTGTAATAATTGGAGATAAAAAAGGTGCAGGATATATCTCATGTAATAGTGCACTTAAATTTGGAGTAGGACTTATAACTGCTATTACAAATAATGAAGATTTACCAAACAGTATAATGACTAATAAAATACTTCCTTCAAATACAACGGCAATAGCAATTGGTATGGGACTAGGAGATACAAAATATAAAGATGAAGTTTTATATTCATCTGTACCAACACTATGTGATGCTGATATGTTTTATGATAAAAATATATTAAAACTTTTAAATAAAGATAATATTGTCTTAACTCCACATCCAAAAGAATTTTGTAATTTATTAAAACTTTGTAAAATAGATGATATTAGTATAGAAGAACTTCAGAACAATAGATTTAAATATGTAGAGTTATTTTGTAAAAAATATCCTAAAGTAGTATTGCTTTTAAAAGGAGCAAATGTATTAATAGGTCAAAAAGATAAAATATATATAAATACATTTGGTACAAATGCTTTAAGCTTTGGTGGAAGTGGAGATATATTGAGTGGTTTAATATCATCCCTTTTAGCTCAAGGATATAGTTCTATTAGTGCTACAATATCAGGAAGTTTATCTCATACCTTAGCAGCTAAAAAATATAAAGGAAATAAATATTCCCTTTGTCCAAACGATTTAATCAAACAACTTAAAAAACTATAAAGTAAATTTAGGTACTATCTCGAAATAAATAAAAATATTAAGGAATATAATATGAATAACAATATATTAAAAGTAGGAAACTACGAATTTAACAGTAGACTAATAGTAGGAAGCGGAAAATATGATTCTTTCCAAACAACAAGAGATGCAACAATAGCTTCAGGAAGTGAACTGATAACTGTAGCAATAAGAAGAGTAAATATCATGAATCCAAATGAAGAGAATTTGCTTGATTACTTTAAAGATACAAATATTCAACTTTTACCAAATAGTGCAGGGTGTTTTACTGCTGAAGAAGCTATTACAACATTCAGACTTATGAGAGAAGCTACTGGAATTGATATTATTAAGTTAGAAGTTATTGCTGATGCTAAAAAAACTTTATATCCAGATGTAATTGCTACTATTCAAGCTTGTGAAGTTCTTAAAAAAGAAGGTTTTACAATCATGGCATATACTTCAGATGATCCAATCATTGCTAAGAAACTAGAAGATGCAGGTGCTGATGCAATTATGCCTTTAGCAGCACCTATTGGATCTGGACTTGGTATTCAAAACCCATACAATATTCAATTCATAAGAGATGCTGTAAGTGTTCCTGTAATTGTAGATGCAGGTTTAGGTTGTGCATCAGATGCAGCAATTGCTATGGAATTAGGTGCAGATGCAATTTTAGCAAACACAGCAATAGCACAAGCTCAAAATCCTATGATGATGGCAGAAGCATTTAAGCATGCTGTTATTGCAGGAAGAATGGGTTATAAAGCAGGAAGAATACCTAAGAAACCGTTTGCAACAGCATCTTCTCCAATGGACGGTTTAATTCAATTTTAGAAGATTATAACAAATTTAAAAACTTATTTGATATTTACTTGACAAATAAGTTTTAAACAGTTATAATCCCATTCACATTTCAATTGAAGTGTTTGTCGGAGTGTAGCGCAGCCTGGTTAGCGCACCTGGTTTGGGACCAGGGGGTCGGAGGTTCGAATCCTCTCACTCCGACCATGTTATTTAAAAACATTTATTATTACAAAACAAACTTCTGATGGTAGGTATAGCTCAGTCGGTTAGAGCGCCTGGTTGTGGTTCAGGAGGTCGCCGGTTCGATTCCGGTTACTTACCCCATTCTTTAAAAAGAAATTTTAAGTTTATTTTGTTATAATTTCAAAAATATATGCTTCCATAGCTCAGCTGGATAGAGCAACGCCCTTCTAAGGCGTAGGTCGCACGTTCGAATCGTGCTGGGAGTACCATTAATTTACTATCAATTAATCACATAACATTTGCGGATGTGGTGAAATTGGTATACACGCCAGACTTAGGATCTGGTGCTTTACGGCGTGGAGGTTCAAGTCCTCTCATCCGCACCATTGTGTGATTAAG
>DQSS01000209.1 GCA_015663165.1 Arcobacter sp.
ATGTGAAAAAAGTTGTGCTGAACGATACACATCTTTATCTACCTTATGGAAGTTCCCATAGAGTAAAAAATAACTTGCCCATAATACTACAATACTCAATAATGGGAAAAATGTATATTTGAAAGTTTTTCTTATAAAATGTATGGGTATCATTTTTTTCCTAATGTATTAAATTCTAATTGTTTAAATATTCTTTTTTTAAGCATTGGATATATTGGATAGTTTTCAATATTCTTTAGCCATTGTGCTACCTGCACAAAATTAACACTTTTTACTTCTTCAGGTACTACTTCATCCAATACTTCTATACACTTCTGATAATCATTTTGATACTTCATTGGGATTGCACGTAAGGTATGTTCTATAATTCTAACATAGTCATAGGCCTTTTGTTCTTCTATGGTAAAATTATCAGCTGCATAATACTCAAAATCAATCACTTTCATCTGCCCTTCTATCCATATAAAGTTTTTTAGTGTTGCATCTAAGTGTGTAATACCTAATTTGTGTAGATTATGATATATTTTGATACTACTGATAAGAATATCCCATACTTTAGATTTGTCTTTTTGCAATATATCAAAAACCCTTTCTCCTTCTAGGTATTCACACACTAAAGCATCCGTAGTATAATACAAAACAGCAGGTGTCAAACTATGTTTTGACCCTAGTGAATATGCTTGATATTCTTTCTTTAAGCGTTTTTGCTTATTTAAACGGATAATAGCTATATTTTCCTTGTCTTCTTTATCTGCTATCGCTAATCTTAACATTCCAAACTTTTTATTGTTTCTCAGTACATAATAATTAATATCTGCTCCACCAAATGAAGCAAACTTAAAATGTATGGAACCTAATTCTTTTTGTATTTCATTTTGAATATCTTTTATTCTATCTTTATGTTGATAAAATATTTTTACATTACGTATAAGTTTTTTTATTTTTCTCATTAATATTGCTTCTTTATCTTATAATGCGACCTTAAAAAAATATTATACTCTACAGATACTAAAGGTGATACGTACATTTATTTTTTCTCCTTTAATAAACCTTGATAAAAACTATTATGTTCTATAGCACATATTTTTATAGTCAATTTTTCTTTATAGTTTTGTTTAATATCATTAAAATGCCCTATATATTCTTCTTGATTCTTATATATATCAGTTATTTTTCTTGTTAGGTCTTGAATATCACACAATAGTTCTTCTGGTAGTATTTCAACACAAACACCGACTCTTGTACTAAGTAATATTGGTGCATAAAAGATGCCTTCAGCCATAGCCAAACTAAAACCTTCTGACTCTGATGATATGACCTGTAGCTGACAAGTATTTAAATAGTCATTAACATTCGACTTAAACCCCACTAAAGATACTCTTGAAGAGAGTGAAAGTTTTTTAATCAATGTTTCTAAAAAACTTTTCTCTTCCCCCACTCCTATAATGGTCAAATGATACTCGAAAGTGAGCTGAGAAACTGCCTTTATAAGTTTATCATACCCTTTTATCTTTCGTAAACTTCCTACAGCTATGATGTTAAAACTATTTGCTAAAGATATTTTTTTAGGCTTTCTGTATGGTATACCATTATAAATAATTTTTGAATTGCTATTTTCAATACTCTCTTTAACAGCTTTAGAAACTGCTATAACATTGGAAAATTTGTTAAAAACTTTACCTTTACGTACATTATGTTTACTTGCTATTCCTACTAGATTTAAAGTTTTATTTAACCTATAAAATATTTCACTAGCTTTTGCACCATGAGTATGCACAAGGCTTGGATTTATATCCTGAAGGATTTTATTTAATTCCATATACAGTAGTGGATTCATGCGACTTGCATTTCTCTTCAATACATACACTTTTATACCCGTGTTTAACTTACATTTAACCAGACTTCCCTCTAAGACTATCACAGATAAATCAATATTTTTTGAAAGCTCGTTACATAAACTTACAAAAATATTTTCTAAACCACCCCAACCTTTTGATGCTAAAAACTGTACTATTTTCAAAATATTTCACTTTCTATACAATTTATTATATACTTTTATTGTTGAGTGAACCATCTCATCTAAAGTAAATCTTTTTTCTACAAATGATCTTAAACCTTCTAACTTATGTGTTTGAGATATTAATATATTTTGTGCCAGTTTATTTTCATCACCACTCTCAAATAGCCACCCTGTTTTATCGGGAATGACAATATCAAGAATACCCCCATGTCCTGTTGCAATAACTGGACAATTCATAGCCAATGCTTCAGCTGCTGTTCTTCCAAAACTTTCTGGTTTCTTTGAACTACTCACAACAACATTACTTAATGTATATATTTCAGGTATTTTACTCTGAGAACCTGTAAAAACAATATTTTCTTCAAGCTTTAACGCTTTAATCAAACTTTTAAGTCCTTCAAAATATACTTGTTTATCTTCCCTCACCCCACCTACTATCAAGCCCATAATATTTGATTTTTTTTCTTTAGTGATGGCTATCGCACGGATAAATGTTTCTAAATCTTTTAGTTGGGTAATGCGACCTACAGAAGTAACAATCAATTTATCTTTTAACTGATACTCTTTTTTAAATGTGTCTATGTAATTAGTATCAACATCATTGGGATTAAACTTTTCAAGGTCTACACCTCTTGGTATCACGGTGATGATATCTCCAGAGGTATTGTAATGTTTTTGTATATATTTTTTAATGGCAGCACTCACACAGATTACTTGATCTGATTTTGTCATTATCTTACTGTAAAAACTAATAGAATTAAACCCGTGTACTGTCGTAACAAAAGAAAAATGTAACTTTTTATTTGCCAAGTACGTAAGCCATGCGGGCACACGAGAGCGTGCATGTAGTACATCTGGTTGTAATTCTTTTAAAAGTTTTCTTAATTTTAACATCCTAGATGGGACAGTCAAAACATTTTTGGAACAAACATCTAAAGTAATATGCTTTCCCCCATCCTCTTCTATCTGCTGGACTAACTTTCCCCCTGCACTAATGACTATGCTCTCATGTCCGAGTGCCACAAGTTCACGGCTAAGTTCCATGGTACCACGCTCTACACCACCTTCATTGAGTTCTGGTAAAAGTTGTACTATTTTCATACTTCTAACCTTTTTGTATAGTCTAAAAAATTTATTTTTTTATTTTTATTTTTTATATTCCCATCAAAAATATGTACATAACCCTCTTTTTCTAACCCATTTATAAATCTTGTAAATTTACTACCACCTTTACTCTCTAAAGGTAAAACTACCACATTGGATTTCCCATAAGAAATAGCTTCAGATATCATCGAAGTACTGTCTCCTGTAATAAACACTGTTTCACATTGTTCTAAGAAATCAGGTATAGGATTTGTAAGATTTTTTGAAAATATCACTTCATACTCAAAATGATATGATGCTACTAGTTTTTCTATCTCATCTGGTGTACGAGGTGATGTCGTGATAGCGATGTCATAGTCTTTATAATATGCTTTAATAAAATCCAATTGTTTTTTCAAAGCTTCTATATCTATAGTAAATACTTTGTTATCCCCACCTATCACAATACCTATAGATTTATTTTTAGGTTTATGAATACCCTGAGGTTCTACATATGAAAAATTTGCTGGGATTTCAAAAATATTTGTCCCTCTTAGAGGAATATCATGACTTTGTGCAAATATGACATCAAAATTCAAACGATAACCCTTTGGTAGCATCATCACCACTGACTTTACATGCATCTCTTTTGCCAAAACTTTTGTTGCATAATAGGTATTGGAGCCTGTGCCTATCACCATGTCATACTGTTTTACTACCGATACATCAAATAAACGTTTTGAATGTATGTTAAAAGTGTCTAAAATA
>DQSS01000263.1 GCA_015663165.1 Arcobacter sp.
ACAGTTACCGTTCCAGCTTCAGCCAATTCAAATGTAGTTGGGTGAGGACCATACTCTTCTGCTTTTTGTGCCATAAGACCAATGTTTTGCATTGTTCCCATTGTTGTTACGTCGTATTGACCATTTGCAACACAATCAGCAACCATTTCAGCATGGAACATGGCGTAAGTAGAATCTGGAACTACTGCCACACATTCAACTGCATCACCATTTCTATCCCACTGCTTATATGCTAAAAAATCAGCTTCTTTTGCGTGACCTGTGATTTTACTCTCTAAGTCAGACATACCTTGGTTTGGTTGAACTTTAAGCTCGGCAAATGTGTCTGCATGTTTAGCAAATACATCTTTGAAGAAGATTTTGAAACCGTGACCGAACATGATTTGGATGAATTGAGCATAAAGAAGTTATTTTATATATTTGGATAACTCTTTTTCTCTTTATAATAAAAGATTTTGATAAAATATATTATTAAGTTTTAAAATATAAAAAGTAAGGGGAGACTGTGCTACAAAATCAACAAAAATATATAAATTATTTAAATAAACTAGAGGAAGAGCTAACTCAAATAAAAATAGATAGCGAAGTAAAAAGAAATTTTAACCTACAACATCGAAAAGATACAATCAAAAAAATCGAACTTCTTATTCCTATCATAGGGGCATTTAGTGCAGGTAAGAGTTCCCTTCTAAACTCATTTTTAGGAAAAAATTACCTTCCTGTAAAGCTTACTCCTGAAACAGCATTAGCAACAGAGTTACGATATTCAAATGAAGAGTATATTGAAGCAATTAAGGCTGATAACTCTATTCAAAAGTTTGCAATAGATGAAATTGTAGAGATAACAAAAGTATCTCATGAGTTCAAGTTTTTAAGAATGTTTATTAATAACCAAAAACTAAAAGAGATAGAACCACTTATTTTAGTAGATATGCCTGGATTTGAATCTCCTTTAGATTTACATAACCAAGCTATTATGGAATATATTAACCGTGGTGTTCATTATATTGTTTTAACAAGCGTAGAAGATGGAACTATTACCCGTTCTATGGTTCGGCAGTTAACTGATATCAAAGAGTATGGTAGAGATTTTTCTTTTTTCTTAAGTAAGACTAATTTACGAGCAAAATCAGAATCTGAAGATATTGCACAAAATGTTCAAGAACAAATAGAAGAGTATTTTGATATAGATAAAGATGTTATTTTAATTGATGATAATGGTGGAGAGAGTCTTCAAAAAATATTATTGAGTATTGACCCTGAAGAACTTTTTAAACACTTATTCATAGATGATTTAAAAGAAAATTATTACGCAATTACAGAAGTAATTAATACTACTATCTCTACCTTAGGAAAAAGTAAAAATAGAAATATAGAAGTTATTTCTGAACTAAAAGAGTCACTTACAAAATTACAACAAGAACGAGACAGGTTGGTTAATGAAGCAAATGAACGATATTCAAACAGTAGTGTCAATAGAATAGTTGAATCTGTAGGAAAAGAGTTATCCAATAATTTAGATGAGTTGATAGTCTCAGCAGTTAATGGTGGTCAAGATGGAATGTCACATCTTATTTCTGAAATTACAAGACATTCATTGGTAAGTAATCTAAAAGACTCCATGAATAATATTAGTAATGATATTGTAGATAGTTTTTCTAGCAATTTATCAAGTTTAAACTCCTCTATGTCGGAGTTTACCATGTCTGATAATTGGTTAGAAAAAATAACAGACAGTACCAAGACAATGTTAACAAGTGCAAGAGGTAGTATAGATGATATTGTCTCTGAGCGTAAAAAATCAAAAAACGATGATAAAATATATAAAGTCATAACAACCATTTTAGCTACAACCACTACTGTACTAGCTCCAATAATTGAATTGGTTATTATCTTTTTACCTGAACTTTTAGATGCTCTATTTGAAAGTTATAAAAAGAAAAAACAAGAAGAGCAAATAAGAACTACTATTTTAACACAAGTTATCCCTTCATTAAAAAGAGAATTGCGTTCTAAGCTTCCAGAGATTTTTAATCAACAAGTCCAAGAGATGATAAAAAGTATCAGTCAGCAATTTGAGGGGGTTATAGAAGAAAAGACTCAAACCATAGAAGCGACACAAAAAGAGATAGATGAAAAGATTGTCAATATAGAAGAAACGATTAATATTTATACAAAAGTAAACAGCAATATCACAGCACTAGCAAATCAAGCATTATACAAATAGGGGAGAAATATGAAGATTATTACTATTCAAGAAGAACTAGAAAATATTATTAGTAAACATCAAGATTTAATTGGAAGAGAATCTAAAAACTTAGAAGCTGAATACAGCATTGGTACAGCTCAAAAAACCAAAGAGGCAATTGAAAAAATAGATGGAGGAGATAGACTGTTACAAATTGGTATTTTAGGTCGAGTGAAGGCAGGGAAATCTTCTTTACTTAATGCACTTCTGTTTGATGGAAAAGCCATCTTGCCCAAGGCAGCCACACCTATGACAGCTGCCTTAACCATTATATCTTATGGAGAAAAACTTTCAGCAGAAGTTGAGTTTTTTAAACAAGAAGATATTGAGAATATAAAGCAAGAAGCAGAAGAATATAAATCAGAGTTGAAAAAATCAACTAAAAAAATTAGGATAGATTTAGAAATAAAAGAAATAAAAAAACTAGAAGATAAAAGATTAATTAAAAAAGATTTTAATAAAATTATCTTAAATGTATCACAGCAAGAAAAAATTAAAGAAAAAGCAGAAAAAAGAGCGAAGCGTGAAATAAAATCTAATATGAGTTTAGTTTCATCATTTGACCAATGGCAAAGAATAAAAGAATCAAATGTAGACTATAAACAACTTTTAGAATTTGAAACTGTTAATAGTGACTCTTTAGAAAACCTAAGTCATTCACTTTTAGAGTATGTGGGTTCAGATGGTAAATATATGCCATTTACCAAAAGTGTACATATAAAAATCCCTCAAGAAAATTTAAAAGGTATACAGATTGTAGATACTCCAGGAGTTAATGACCCTGTACAATCAAGAGAAGAGCGAACAAGAGAACTTCTAAAATTTTGTGATGTTGTTTTCATAGTAAGTCCATCAGGACAATTTATGACTAGTGAAGATTTAGATTTGATGGATAGAATTACTTCTAAAGAAGGAATTAGAGAACTTTATGTTATTGCAAGTCAAGCAGACTTGCAACTCTTTGGAAGTATAAAAGAGGAGAGTAATGGAGATTTGCATCAAGCTTTTACTAAAATTACTGATGGTTTAGCAGGGCATCTTCATGCTACATTTACACAACTTAAAAAAACCAATCCTGAAATAGGTACAGTTTATGATTCACTTATAGAACAAAGTCGTCAAAAAATAATTCATTCTTCAGGTATCTGTTTAACAATTAAAGAGCATTTTACTCAAAGAGAGTTGTGGGATGAGGGAGTTAAAACAGCATGGAAAAATCTTACCACGCACTATCCTGATTATTTTTCAGATACAGATGAGAAGCTATCAGTATCTAACTTGGATTTATTAGCCAATATATCAAATATTAATACTATTGTTGAAGAGGTAAAAGTTAAAAAAGATTCTATTTTACAAACTCGAAAAGATGAGTTTATAAAAGCAAAACTAAACTCTTTAATGAAGTATAAACAATCACTTCTTAGATATATTGATGGGCAAATTAAATATATTAATAATGGAAATATAGAAGAGTTAAAAAATGAACAAAAAAAATTACATAAAATAAAAGATAATGTTTCATATATTGTAGATGATGAGTATGCTTTGATTGTTAAAAAATTAGAGATAAATATGGATAAGAAGCTAGAAGATGAAATAGAACATTATTTTCAAAAAGCTAAAAATAATATTGAAAATACAGAGGATAGTAAAACAGATACAAGTGAACATGATTATGGATTCTTTAGTTGGAAATTTGGTAGTAGTCGATATGAAACTAGAGAGGATACATACACAATTGTTAGAACAGGGGCTATAAAGAAAATATTAGATGAATTCACTAAAAAAATAGAAAAATCTATAAAGAATACAGCTGACATATTCATTATGGAATGGAAGGAGAATCTAAAAAAGGATTTACTCAAAATACTAAGAAAAAATGTCGATGATGATGATTTAAATATTGATGCAATAAGAAAAGTAATTAAAAATGTACTAACTAACATCGAATATCCCAAAATGACATATAGAGAAAGTTTACCAGAAACTCTTTCCCAAAATGGAGTATTAAAGAAACATAAAGCAGAGGAATTCATTTCTAATGCACAAGATTATATTTTTTCACTTGATAAGAAAATTAAATATGATATTGATATTTATTTAGATAAATTAATTTTAGCCTTAAAAAATATTGAAATTTCTCAATCTATTTTTGGAAATTATAATGAAATACTAAAACTGTTAGAAGAGGGAATAATAAACAAAAAAGTAACACTTGATAAACTAAACAGAATAAAAAATGAAATTGGAAAGGTTGTCCAATAATGAAAAATAACCATATAGAAGATATTTACCCAAAACTTGATGAGGTTGGACAAATTATAAAATTTGGAAGAAAAGAAATAGTGTATTCTATGAAAAAATCTTTAAATAATTTTCAAGAAAACTTTAAAAGCTTAATCACTAAAAATGAACAACAAGAAGAGAAAATAGATATTTTAAAAAAAGGGATAATGGATAGGCAATTAAATTTAGATACTTTAAATAATAAATATGATTTAGTAAGTAGTTTTTTGGGTGCTAATCCTCCTAAAAATGAAGCAATGGAAAAATTTAAAGATTTAATAGCTAGTGATTTTATTGAATTTGCTAATAATGAATCAGCTCTAGCAGAAGAGGCAAAAGCACTTTTAATTTTACAAGATGTAGAAAAACGACTACAAGATATTATTACTTTTCCTTCTATCTACAATAAAAATATTGTAGCTGTAGGTGGTGGTTTTAGTGCAGGGAAATCAGAATTTATTAATAGCTTTTTTATGGATAAAGAGATAAAACTACCTGTTGGAATAAATCCTGTAACAGCTATTCCCACCTATATTACAGTAGGAAAACAAAACTCAATAAAAGGCTACTCTTACAAAGGTGGTATTGTTAGCTTATCATCTAAACTTTATAAAGAACTGTCTCATGATTTTATAAAATCTTTAGGCTTTAACCTAAAAGATATTGCTCCTATTATGGCAATTGAAACGCCTATGAAATCTTATGAAAATATTTGTTTTATAGATACTCCAGGTTACAACCCAGCTAATATAGGTTATACAGATAGTGACGAAGATACCTCAAAAGAGTACTTAAAACATGCCAATACGCTGTTATGGACAATAGGTATAGATACAAATGGAACTATTCCTGCTTCTGATTTAGAATTTTTAGAGAGTATCACTTTGGACGATAAAAAAATCTATATTGTTGCCAATAAAGCCGACCTCAGAAGTCGTGATGATATTGAAGATATTTTAGATGGGTTTGAGGAAATTTTAGATGAATATGATATTGAATATGAGGGAATAAGTGCTTTTAGCTCTATCAATAAAGAAGAGTTGGAGTATAGAGGTATTTCACTGTTTGATTTTTTAGAAGAGGTTAATAATCCTGTTGAAGTACAAAGAAGTATTTTAGCAGAGCTAAAAGATGTATTTAATATGTATAGAGTGGCTATTAATGAACAAATTTTATGGACAAAAAATATACAATCTCATCTAAAGTCATTAGAATTAGACTTTTTAGAATCAGGAGTTGATATAGAAGATAATGATAAAGCTAATGAACGAATAGAGAATATGCGAAAATTGTTTAATCATGATTATTTACTAAAGCAGTTAAAAAGTCTTGAAACTTTAGAAGAGATGATTTTACAATCAGCTAGAGAAGTTTTTATTTCTTTAGAATAAAGTTTCTTTATAAGTTAATTTATATATAATAAAATAACATTTATATAAAAGGATACTCATGTACACCATTTCCATAGGAGATATACAAAAAAACATATCTCTTCTCACAAAACTTACCGAAGCTTTTACCATTGTAGATAAGCGTAAAAACCAAAATGTGGCTATTGTTTATCCTATTAAAAAGTATTCAATTATAGAAACTTTAGCAGGAAAATACAGAAACAGAGTAGAGAGAGTAGATGACCTAGAGATGGCAAAAGAAGAAGCGATGAGACAGATGATGAGTGAAAAATATGGTCTATCTTATTGATACTAATGTCATCATCCGTTTCTTGGTAGGTGACCATAAAGAACATTTGGAGATAGCCACAAATATTTTTAAGAAAATAGAACTTGGAGAATACGAAGTAGAAATTCTTGAACCTGTTGTGATGGAAGTTCTTTTTGTTCTTATTAAGTTTTATAAATTACCAAAAGATGAAGTGATAGATGACTTGAAAAAAATTATTGCTCTTAGAGGAGTAGTTGGGAATAAGGTATTACTAATCGAAACTCTAAACATTGTAGAGAGTAAAAATATAGATTTTGTTGATGCTCTAATTTGTGCAAAAAGTAATCTACAAGGGTATGGAAAATTGAGTTTTGATAAAGATGTAAATAAGAAGTGTTAAAAGCTTAGAGATAACCACCTCAAAAAGAGGTAGTTATAAATTGGTGCTTAAATACCATCAATAATAGCATTAAGCGTAGCACTCGGACGCAT
>DQSS01000382.1 GCA_015663165.1 Arcobacter sp.
AACTCTACACCTGTAATAGAAATAAATGGCAGTTCTGCCTCAGCAGCAAAAGCTTTTGCTAAAAGTGTTTTACCCGTTCCTGGAGGACCATAAAGAAGCATCCCTTTAGGTGGTTCCACATTAAAGTCCTTAAGTAACTTTGGTTCTTTTAAAAACATAATGACCTCGTGGAGTCTACTTTTCGCTATAGAATGTCCTGCAATATCATCAAAAGATACATTTGGAATATCAAATACCAAACCATCTTCAGAAAAATCTTTAATACGTTTCACTTGTTTTAGCCGACATTCTTGTACTTTATAGGTTAAAATACCATTTTTTACAGAAAAACTATCGTCAATTTCTAATTTAATATTTTTTCTAAACAATTCTTTTACAAGTTTATCTTGTTTAATATAAGGAATTAAATTTTCATCTATAAAATCTATACACTTTTTAGAAAGTGAAATTTTCACTTGCGTGATTTCTTTTTCATCTTTATCTAAATTCATCAAGTAATCTGTTACTTTAGTAAAAAAAGTTTCTCCAATTTTATTTTTAATACGCCTTGCATCAAGTTCTGGAGCAAAAAGAAGAATTTGTGTTTTTAAAAAACTTCTAAAATGTTTATCTACTTTAAAATTTATATTAAATTTACTATTAAAAATATCCTTATATTCTAAAAAAGCTTTTTCTCCTATAGCTTCATAGGCTACATAATTTAATTTATTAAATAAAACAATAGTTGCTTGAGAAAAACGTGAAACCAACTCAGGGATAATGGCTTTTTGCATACCTCCCGTTTTTGCATTTCGTTTTTCTTCTCTTTTAAGGGTATCAAGTATCATTGATTCTGCTTGAATATAATCATCAGCGATAAGTTTAATAAACTTATTGTCCGAGTAAAGTTCTTCCCCTAAACTTGAAGTAATAATAAAAATTGTTTCTCTAAAATCTACTAAAAAAGTCGCATTGCCATCATCATAGATTTTCTCAGGGTCATCATTACATGGTTGGTCTGTCATCTTATCCCAACCACAGGCATCTCGCATCTGCCCACCTTCAAATATAGGTAATAAATGGTTTTGTATCAGATTATCAGCTTTTTCAAAAGCATCTAGGACAATAATAGATTTAGGATTATCATGCACAAAACCGGTGAGTTGTCCAACACTATATCCAGACCAACCCTTTGGGTATCCATAAAGTTCACCACCATTTTGTTCTTGATACTGAGACATATCAAATTTTCTTATTTTATATTCTTCTAAGTTTTGGGTCATTAATTCGGCTAAATAAGTCTTTCCTGTAGCAGGTGATCCTAAAAAAAGATACGTAGCTGTTGGGGTATTTTTATTCTCTGATATATTGCTTTTTATACTATTCACAATAGATTCAATTGCTTTATCTTGTCCAAAAAGCTCTGCAGTAAGTGCTTTTTTCATCTTGTCTGCAACTCTTATATAGTTTTCACCATTCATCATTTTATTTATCTTTATAGTTATATTATAATTTAATATCATTATTCTTCAAAAATAATAATATCATACGCAGCTGTTTTAACCAAAGCTTTACTTACATGTACTGAACCATTGCGATTTGCTTTAGAGAGTTCACTACGCAAGAGATCAATTTCATTTTGTATCGTATCGATTTGTTCTTTTAATTGCAAAACAATATCAACACCCGCAAGGTTCACTCCCATCTGACGTGTTAAGCGTAAAATTAATTTCATTCTATCAATATCTTTTTGTGAATACAAACGCATACGCCCCTGAGTTCTAGAAGGTTCTACAAGCCCTTCTCTCTCATATTGCCTGAGTGTTTGAGGATGTATCTCCAACATGGTAGCCACTACAGAAATAAGATAAACTGGTTCATCATAACTATGCATAAAATCATTTCCTTTTAGAATTATAATTTCTCTTCTAATACCTTTTTTAAATCACTATCAAGCGTATCAATATCGGGTAGAACAACATTTGCAATCAGATACAGATCACCTTTCATTGCAGTTTTTCTATTAGGAATACCTTTTCCTTTTAACCTAAATTTCTGACCATTTTTTGTATTTGTTGGGACTCTCAAAGAGACTTCTTTTTCTGGTGTTTCTATCACAATTTTACCACCAAATAATGCTTCTTTTAAAGGGACATCAAATGATTTATAGAGGTCTTGTCCTTTTCTTTCATACTCAGGAGAATCTGCTACTTCAACTTTTATGAGTAAGTCTCCAGCTTGTCCTTGATGTACTCTACCTTTTCCACGTACTCGCAGGGTTTCCCCACTTTTAATACCAGCAGGTATTTTTATATCAAAACTTTTACCTTCCACATTAATACTATATTTTCCACCCTGAACAGAAGTCATAAATGGCACAGTGATTTGAGTATTTACATCAAGGTCTGGACCACCAAAACCGCCGAAGCCTCCTTGTGCACCACCAAATCCACCAGAGAAACCTCCACCTCCACCAAACATTTGACGAAGGATTTCATCCAAGTCAACTCCCGACCCCTGACCTTGTGCAAAATCATGAAAGTTCTGCCCACCAAACATTTGATCACCATATTGATCATACTGGGCTTTTTTTTCACTATCAGACAGTACTTCATATGCACCATTAATCTCTTTAAACTTATCAATAGCACTCTCATCTTTATTGATGTCTGGGTGGTATTTTCTAGCAAGCTTTCTATATGCTTTTTTAATCTCATCAGCAGAAGCACCTTCACTAACTCCTAATGTTTCATATAAACTTTTTGACATTTGTATTCCTAATCAATTCTGAAATTAAATAATAAATTTTAAGGATTATATCAAAAAACTTGAGTCAAAGTCAATCAACCCTATTAAAGTCCTTCTTCAGATTATTAATCAATTTACTTTTTATTAGTAGTACAAAGTTATAAAGAAGCGATATTTATACTTTAAATTAGAATGATATTTATAAGTATCTCATCTAACATTAATATACAATTAGCTATACTTGAGACATAAATATATTTCTAGGGGGAAATTACTTATGAAAAAAACATTAATATACCTATCTATTGCTCTAGCTCTAGGTGGATGTACGACTAAAAAAGATCTGGTTTTGTTTAATGAAACAAATGTTACCTTACCTAATGCTAAAAATAGTGTTACTGATTTAAGCCGTGAATCAAGATATGAATACCGTATCGTACCTCATGACAGAATCTCTATAACAATGTATAATCATCCTGAGCTAGGAACAACAAGTGTTCAAAGTCAGAAACAAGATTTAAATGGTGTTTTAGTAAACTCAAAAGGTTATGTTAGATTACCACTAATCAAAAGTATTCATGTAGCTGGTCTAACACAAACAGAAGCACAAAGAAAAATAGAAAAAGCTTATGGTACCTATTTAGAAGATGCTGAAGTTTCTCTTGAAGTATTAAATAAAAGAGCCTACATCCTTGGTGAAGTTAAAAATGCTGGACCAATAAGACTCTTTAATGAAAAAGCGACTTTACTACAAATTATTGCTCAAGCTGGTGACCTAACTACATCAGCAAATAGACGAGCAATCGTTATTATGAAACATAGAGGAAATAAAGTACATACTAGAACTGTAGACTTAACTGGTACAAATGCAATTAAGACTGCTACAATGATGATTTATCCAAATGATGTTATCTATGTGACACCTAATAATATGAAAGCAATCAATGTTGGGATTCATGATATTTTACCAGGGCTTCAACTAGCAGGTGGTATCTTACAACCTATTGTTAGTGCTAAGTATTTATTAAACTAAAAAACATGATAAAAGTTCAGCTTTAATAGCTGAACTTAATAATATACCAATAATTCAAATCACAAGTCCAAATTCTATCTCCATTAAGAAGTTAACTTCTTAGTGAATCCTATAAAATACATCAAACTATTATCCTATAATTTACAACTTTTCTAGCTCTCTTATTTAGCTTGCGCACCTTATTATAATAATTATCATCCTTAGAGTAAAAGTTGATATCAAGGGGAGGTTAATCTAATACTTTGTAGCGTAGTAATAATCTTACTTCATCTTGCGCTAAAGGGATAAAAGAAGTATTGAATCTTTTTAAATATTGAGGCTTATTACTGAAGTAAGAAGTGTTAAGTTATGAATTAAAATAAATCTATTTAATTTATAAGAAGTTATAGAAGAGTATAATGAACCCCATTTCCTAGACCACTAAACCAACAATCCTTATTCCACCTCACTATGCCTCCAATGGTAACAGTTTATCTCCTTCAAAGCCTAAATTATTGATAT
>DQSS01000178.1 GCA_015663165.1 Arcobacter sp.
AAGGGTTGTTAATATAACTTGCAACCAAACCGTAACCAAACAAATGTAAAATACATTTAAATTAAATACGAAAGTAGTTTACATGGCAAAAAACAAAATAGTAGTAAAAGATCTAAATCTTTGGTATGGTGATAAGCATGCTTTACATGGCTTAGATATTGAGATTCACAAAAACAAAATTACGGCACTTATTGGACCTTCTGGTTGTGGTAAGTCTACATTTTTAAGATGTTTAAATCGTATGAATGATTTAATTAGTTCTGTTAAAATTGAAGGTAATGTTGTAATTGACGGAAAAAATATCTATGATAAAGATGTTGATGAAGTAAGTGTAAGAAAAAGAATTGGGATGGTTTTTCAGCAACCAAATCCATTTCCAAAGTCTATTTATGAAAATGTTGCTTATGCTCCTTTAAAGCATGGAATAGTAAAAAAAGGTAAAGAGTGTGATGACTTAGTAGAATCTTCTTTAAGAAGTGCAGGTATTTGGGAAGAGGTTAAGAATATACTTAAAGAACCAGGAACTGGACTAAGTGGTGGTCAGCAACAAAGACTTTGTATTGCTAGAACTATTGCTGTTAAGCCTGATGTTATTCTTATGGATGAACCAACATCTGCACTTGACCCAATAAGTACAGAGAAAATTGAAGCTTTAATGCTTGAGCTTAAAAAAGACTATACAATTGTGATAGTTACTCACAATATGCAACAAGCAAGTCGAGTAGCTGATATGACAGCATTTTTCCATCTTGGAGATTTGATAGAATATGATGAAACAGAAAATATATTTTTAAATCCAAAGCAGAAAAAAACAGAAGATTATATTACAGGGAGATTTGGTTAAGATGTTGAAAAATTATGTAGAAAAATTAAATGAGATAAGACAAAGTATTACAGATATAACAGATGGCTTAGTAAAAGCCAACGAGTTAATAGTAATAGCACTAGATAGTTGTGATGATAAACATTTTAATGATGCTAAATCATATATAAAAAATATAGGTAATAAAACAAATAGTATTGATAACGAGATTGTAAAAACATTGGCTTTACATTCTCCTGAGGCTAGAGACTTAAGAGTTATGGTGTCATATTTTAAAATCACAAATGAACTTTTAAGAGCATCTACTAATACTAGAACTTTTATAAAAGGCTTTAGTGATATATGTAAAGAAGTTGATATGAATACAATAAAAGAGTATGCTATACCTATGCAAAAAGCTACAGTTCAAGCTTTGAAGTCAACATCAAATATGATAAATACAGATTGTAGGGATGAGATTCAGGAGTACTTTAACAATGTTCTAATATCTGAAAATAAAGCAGACGATTTATATGATATGGTTGAAGAAGATATACTAAAACAAGCAAAAGATGGCAACTCATTTGAAAAATACCATAGTATGCTACATGCTTTACGAAAAAGTGCAAAAATATCTGATAGAGCTATGAGTATTGCTTCACTATTGTTATATGCTAAAAATGGTGGTGAGATTCATCAAGTATAAGGTATAATTAATTATGCAAAAAACAATACTAGTAGTAGAAGACGAACAAGATATTTTAGATTTGATTGAATATACTCTTGCAAAAGAGGGTTATGATGTTATTTGTTGTTTGGATACTTCAAATGTACAAGATATACTTGATGAAGAAAATATTAGTTTGATCTTGATGGATAGAAATTTACCAAATACTGAAGGTTCTATTTTTATTCAATCTCTTCGCAAAGGAGGGTATATACACCCTGTGATATATCTAACAGCTAAAGATAAAGATGAAGATATAATAGAAGGGTTTGATAGAGGATGTGACGACTATATTACTAAACCTTTTAATCTAAATATTTTAAAATCAAGGGTAAAAGCTGTTATAAAAAGAACCTCAAAAGATATAGAACAGTTAAAAGTTAGAGATATTCTTTATACCGCATCAAATAAGAAATTTACAGTAGATGCTAAAGAAGTTATGCTTACTCACTTAGAGCATGACTTACTACTAGAATTTATCAAAAATAAAGATATATTACTAAGTCGAGATACTTTAATTGATAATGTATGGGAAGATTATAGTGATGTTAAACCAAAAACTGTAAATGTTGCTATTAAAAGACTTAAAGAGAAGATTGATCCATATGGAAAAAAAGAGTATATAAAATCTGTAAGAGGGGAAGGATATATTTTTGGATAAACAAAATAGTATAAAACTTACTAAATTACACGATATATTTCTTCGTAAATTTTTACTTTTATTTATCACTATTTTTCTTAGTTTAGGAGTTATTTTTTATCTATGGATTAAAGATATTTATATAGAGCAAACAAAAATAGACTTACTTCACAATATTGATATAATATCAATACAAATCAACAACTTACAAGATGTAGATACTTTAGCAAAGAAGCTTAAAAAACTTATAGACTTAAGGGTTACTATCATATCAAATGATGGTACAGTACTTGGCGAGAGTGATAAAGATTTTAACTCTATGGACAATCATCTTAATCGTGCAGAAGTTATACAAGCAAAATACCAAGAGTATGGTTCTATTATAAGATACTCTAAGACTATTGAAAAAGAGTTGCTTTATGTTTCTAAAAAGTTTACTCTAAATAATCATGATTATTATATAAGAATGGCAAGAGATATTGAGATTATAAACCAGCAGTTTTTACACCTTTCATTTAAAATAGGGTTTTTATTTTTGGCATTTATGGCAATGGCTTTTTACATTGCTTTAAAAATAAGCAAAGATGTTCAAGATGAAACAAAATATATTTTAGAGTTTTTAAGAAATTTAACTAAACAAACTAAATCACTTAAAATAGAATCATTTTACTCAATAGAGTTCCATAAAATTACAAAATTATTATCAGCAGTATCTTTAAGTTTATCAAAAAAAGATAAACAAAAGTCAAAATATACAGCAAAATTAAAACTATCAAATAGACAAAAAGATGATATTATATCAGCAATTTCTCATGAGTTTAAAAATCCGATTTCAGTTATAAGTGGATATACACAAACGCTTTTAGAAGATACAGATATAAACCCAAATATAAGAGAAAAGTTCCTACATAAAATATCATCAAACGCTACGAAACTTACAAATATGATAGATAGACTTAGATTGTCCATTAAACTTGAAGAAAGAAAACAATCATCAACTTTCAAAGAAATAGATATGTTAAATATGATAAATGAGATAGTTGAAGATTTGAAATTAACATATAAAAATAGAGATATAAAAGTAGAAGCCAAAAGTACTTTTGTAAATGTAGATGAAACAATGATAAATATTGCTATTTCAAATTTAATCGAAAATTCTTTAAAATACTCTGATGATACGGTAACAATCAAACTTGATAATAAACACTTAAGTGTAATAGATACTGGTATTGGTATAAAGCAAGATGATATATCTAAAATAACTGATAAGTTCTATAGAGTATCATCAAATACTTGGAATAATTCTTTAGGGGTAGGACTAAATTTAGTGAAAAATATTTTACTCCTACATAAGTTTAAACTTGAAATTACAAGTATTGAAAATGAAGGTTCAGAGTTTAAAATAATATTTTAAACTCTTTAAAGATGATATAGATTAATAATTATCTTTACTATCTGTAGTATCTAACTCTTGTCCTATTTTTTTATATCTATCAAAATAGTATAAAACAAAATCTTTTATATTTTTATTTGTTGGTAAGAAGTATTTATCTTCTTTTATTGCAAATTTATTTAGCCATATTAAGGCATCTTGTTTTTCTAAATAGTGAGATGCTAAAGATGAGTAAGTGTTTGTATACCACATTTTTAGTTTTTCAATATTTTCTTCATTTGTATTGATTGTTAGTTTATTTGTTTCGTTGCTCCAAACTATTACTTCACATTTAAATAGTCCATTTAAGTGAATAAGACCTTCACAATAGTATGGCTGTACTTCATCTACTTCCATCCATCCAATAAGTCCTATTGCTCTTTTTATTGTGTCACTTACCACATGCTCTTCAAGATATTTTTCATCGCTACTGTTATCTGTGAAAAATGATACAAGACCACCTGTAGTTGCTTTGAATTCTTCTATATTTTTAAAGTTTGCACTTTTATTCATAAGCATTTCTGTTTCTTCATCACACCATAATATATGACCAAACTCATGACCTATGGTTGTGATATCATATACCTTATGCCAATCTTGTGTGCTTTTAAATAAGAAGTTTCTATCTTGTGCTAAGAACTCTTGTCCTAAGATTTCTCTTGATAATTTTAAAAATGGTTTTGCTCTTTGTGATTGTAAAATCTCATCTGAAAATGCAAATATTTTTTTACCAAACTCTTTTGATACTTTCTCATCATTTGGTACAACTTGCGCTGAAAATAGTCCATTGAATTCTGCTCCAAAAAATAGGGCAGGTCGTCCAAGGTAAAGTTGTACTTTCTTTAAACTTTTTAGCGAGAAGTCATAAATATCTTTTTTTGTATTTGTAGTATCGACAGAAGAATATATATCTTTAAACATATTTTCTAGTTTTGATGCTCTTATATTTTCTTTTTGATATTGGGGATTTGTAAGTCTAATATCCCATTCTAAAGCTACTGCTTTTCTATAATGGTCTTCATAGTATTCTAGTGGATGACCTATTTGAATTGGAGTCGTTATTTTCATCCATGCTCTATCTACTTCTGCCCAATAGTGTACAAGCTTATTTGTTCTTTTTTCACTAAATGCCGTTACTAATGCTTGGATATATTGTACATATTCCCACTTTTGATTAAATATATCATCTTCTAGGTCTATTAAGTTATCGCTAAAATCCTCTAAGGCATCTATTACATTGTTTACTTCACTGCTAAATGCTTCTTTATATGCTTTATTTTTATATTTGTTGTTTTCTTTTACTAAAATAGAATAGCTTCTATCTGCTATATCATCATCATGTCCTATATCAAAAAGTTTATTTTTTTCTAAATAATCCATAACTTTTTCATCTGTTTTATGTGTAGATATTAAATCTTTATTTACACTATTTATGATCTCTTTTGTCCAACTACTTTGCCAAATAGACATTTGTAAACCTACATTGTAAACACCTTTAAATACAGCTTCATAAAATGGTGACAATAGTTGTTTTTTTTCTATATATTCTACAGTATCTTGATGATAAGCTGTCCAATAATCTCTTACAAAAGTATATGCAAGTTCTATTTTTACTATTACTTCATCTTCACTAAGATTTAATTTTCTTAAAACTTGAACTAAAGAATCATCTCTTAAGCTCACAAGTCTCCCTACAAGTGCAACTCTTAAATCATCGCTTAATTCTAAGTTTAAATGTTTTGCGAAATCTTCTATTATCTCTAACTTATCAAATTGAGAAGTTTCTAAGTACATATATAGTTTGTTTATATCTTCTTTTTTATTTGTTATATAGTCATATAGTTTTTGTATATCGTTTGTAAAATTTTCATTTTTCATTTTAAACCTTATTTAATTTTATTTTTAATTGTTGTATATCTTTTTCTTTACCTAAAACTACAAGTACATCACCTACATCTATTTTGTGATTTATCCCTTGTGATGAAAATGTAAAGTTTGTATTTAGTTCAATATCTTTTATACCTAGTAATACTAGATTAAACTCTTGTATTATTTCCAAATCTTTAAAATGTAAGCCATCTAATATACTATTTTTATCTATAGTAATCTCTTCTATTATTAAATCAGAATTACTATATAAGATATCATCAAGTATTTTCACTGCCATTGGTTTATGTAGTTCTCTAAATATTTTCATACCAGTAATATCATATGGATTTATTATATTTGAAGACCCAGCTAGTTTTAGTTTTTTTGTTTCATTTTGGTTTGATGAGAGAGATATAATTTGCAAGTTTTTATTTAAGTTTCTCCCACTTAGAGTAACAAATAAGTTTTTATTAAAATCATTGTGTAGACAAAAAAGAGCTTTTGTTTTATTTGAATTTATATCTAAACTTAAAAGTTCATCATCATTAAAACATTCGTATTTGTATATTGTATTTATATTTACATCATTTAAAGCTTCTTGATATTCTTTTTCCTTTGGTTCTATTATGATGAACTCATAGTTTTCTTTTTTTAACAAATGTACAACTTCTTGTGTAAGTTTACTATATCCAAATATTATAATCATACTTAAGTTATCCTCTTTTACTTTGTTTTGATTGAATATAAGTTTTAAAATCTTTTATTGTTTTTTCATATCCAATTATGATAAGAAAATCTTTTTGTTTTAAAACAATATCTTCAGTTTTAGGGTTAAAAGTAAATTTACTTTTATCGTTGCCATGTACTATTCCTATAAAGTTTATATTGAACTTTTTAAAATCAACCGAAGATAGCTTTTCACCTATAAATGCAGAGTTTTCATATATCTCTATTTCATTCATAGTTGCACCTTTATAATCTATAAGAATCTCATCTATTGCTTCAAATGCTATAGGACTTTTAAGAAATCCAAGAGTTACAAGCGCAGATGATTCGTTTATTCCTATTATCTTTGTTGCGCCAGCTAGTTTTAGTTTATCTTGTGTTTCGTATCTGTTGCATCTTGATATTATAGGTACTTCACTATTTAAACTTCTTACGGCTAAAATAATTGATAAGTTTATAGTGTCATCATCTGTTAGGACTACTACTGATTTTACATTATTTATTATGCCTATATCTTTTAGTAGTGATATATCGCTTGCATCATTTTTTATGATATTTAAATTTTTTAGTTCTGCACTTTGCACGATGTTAGCATTTGGTTCTATTATAAGAACTTCGTAGCCTTTATTTAAAAGGTTTGTCACTAAAACCGTACCTGCTTTTCCATATCCACATACCAGAGTAAAGTTATTTAATTTACTTGTATTTGATATTGCTTTTGATTCTTTGATGATATCAAGTTTATCAGATATAGAGCTTGTAATAATAGCTGTAAAAAATGAAATTACTGAATACCCTGTAAAAATAAGTATCAATGTAGTAAATCTACCAGCATCACTTATCGGTGTTATATCACCATACCCTATAGTTGAAACAGTAATAAACGCCCAATATAAAGCATCTGAAAATGAAACAACTTTCTCGTTTAGCCCTGTTCCTTCATATATATAAAGTATAGTAGAGCAGAAAAATATTACAAGCAAATATAAAAGTAATAGTATTGATAATTCTAATTTTTTCTCTATAAACACTCGTGCAAATTGGCTTATAGAGTTTGAATATCTTAGTATTTTAAAGAGTCTAAATAGTAAAAAAATACGAAGTATTCTAAGTGGTCTATATGATGGCAGTATTGCAAGCAAGTCTATAATGGATGCAAGTGAAAGTATGTATTTAAACTTTTCATTTGTTATGATTTTTATACTTGAAAAGATATTATAAGGCATATTTAAAAATTGGGATTCTTCAAAATCTTTTATAATTTGTTTATGTGATTCAAAACTTACAAAAACTCTACATAGCCACTCTAATATAAAAATAACTATAGCAAAATATTCGTAGTGGTCTATAAAAGGAGGAAGAGGATTTTTTACTTCATATATTAAAATACCAACAGTACTAATAACTAAAAAAATCATCAAAATATCAAAGATTTTTTTATGTTTGGTATTATGATTTAGTAGTATATTAACTAAAAAAGTTCTAAAACTATGATAAGTTTTAGAACCTTCTATTCTATATGCTGATTTTACAATAAAATTTGTCATTTAGATATTGTCTATGTGGCCTTTTTTCAATAAATCTTTCATAGAAAGATAAGAGTTTAAAGCACTTATATATGCTTTCGCACTTGCTAACATCGTATCTATACTTAATCCATGACCAAGAATAGAATTTGTTTCCTCATTGAATGTTACTTTACAAACTACTTTTGCTAATGCATCTTGACCTTCACTAACGGCTTTAACACTATAGTCATTTAAGTTACCATTATATCCAGTAATCCTATCTATTGTTTTAAATATAGCATCAATAGTACCATCTCCAATTGCAGCATCTGTATACTCTTTTCCATCAAACTTTATACAAACTGCTGCACTTGGAACACCATTTGAACAGTCTGAAACTTGTAAAGATATTAATTCATATTGTACATTTTTAGATAATTTTTCATCTGTAATTAACATAATAATATCATCATCAACAATATCTTTTTTCTTATCACATAATAATTTAAATTTTTCAAATGATTTATTTATCTCATCTTCACTTATATTGTCAAAACCTAAGTTTGTTAATTTATCTTTAAATGCAGCACGTCCAGAATGTTTACCCATAACTATAGAATTATTTTTTTCTATTCCAATATCTGCTGGGTTGATAATCTCATAAGTCTCAGAATTTTTCAACATACCATCTTGATGTATTCCACTTTCGTGTGCAAAAGCATTTTTACCTACAATTGCTTTATTTGGTTGTGGTTCTATTCCTGTAATAGCTGCAACTAACTTACTAGCTCTCATAATCTCTTTAGTGTTTATACTTGTATGGTATCCCTCAAAGATATCTTGTCTAGTTTTTAAAGCCATTACAATCTCTTCCATTGCAGCATTTCCAGCTCTCTCACCTAAACCATTTATAGTACACTCAACTTGTCGTGCACCTGCAACTATCCCTGCCAATGTGTTTGCTGTACCTAAACCTAAATCGTTGTGATTGTGTAAAGATATTACTGCTCTATTTCCTACAAATGCAACCATTTGTTCAACCATATATGTAATTTCATGTGGTAATCTATACCCAACTGTATCAGGTAAGTTTATAGTTGAAGCACCAGCATTTATAACTGCTTCAGTGATTTCTTTCATAAAAGATAATTCACTTCTTCCAGCATCTTCTAAAGAAAACTCAACATCATCTACAAATGTTTTTGCATACTGCACAGCGTGTACTGCTTTTTTGATAACTTGATCTGGAGTCATTTTTAACTTATATTCCATATGTATAGGACTTGTAGCTATAAATGTATGGATTCTATTAAATTTTGCTTTTTGTACTGATAATCCAGCTTGCTTGATATCGTTATCCAAAGCACGGGCTAATGAACATACTCTTGATGTATCAACTGCTTGGCATATTTGAGATATAGCATCAAAATCTCCTGGACTAGCTGCTGCAAAACCTGCTTCAATAATATCAACATTTAACTTTTGTAATTGTTGTGCTATTTGGATTTTTTCAGCTGTATTCATAGATGCACCTGGGCTTTGTTCACCATCTCTTAATGTTGTATCGAATATTATTATTCTTTTATCGTCTTGTATTATATTTGACATTTTGTGACCTTTTTGTCTTTATTATTTTGTTTCTTGTGTTGTTTATATTGTTCTTGATATTTTAAGTGTTAGTTTTTAGATAAGAGGAGTAGTGTTTGAGTTTCATTTGATTCATTTTTTGTTGTATAGTTTCTGAAAGTTTTATTCATAACATCTCTCCTTGTTGTTTGTATATTTATAGCATTATACTAAATGATGAGTTAAAATAGAATAAAGAAACATTTTTAGATAATTAGAAATATTTTTTTATATCTTTATGAGTTAGATGTGATATACTTTTTTATAATTTAAGGAGTCGTAAATATGACAAAACAAATACAATCAATTGAAAGATTTATCAAAGATGAATCATTTTCAGGAGTACTACTTTTTGTAGCAACAATTGCCGCAGTTATGGTTGCAAATTCATCACTTAGCCAAAGTTATTTTGAGCTATGGGAGATGGCCGCTGTGGTTAGTATAGGTAACTTTGTAATTTCAATGAGTTTAATGCACTGGATAAACGATGGTCTTATGGCATTGTTTTTCCTAATGGTAGGACTTGAAATAAAAAGAGAGTTACTTATAGGTGAGTTGTCTTCAGTGCAAAAAGCAAGTTTTCCAATAGTTGCAGCTATTGGTGGTATGGCTATTCCTGCACTTGTATATGTTGTATTTAATATGGATGATCCTAAAGGATTTGGTATTCCAATGGCTACAGATATTGCATTTGCACTTGGTATTCTTATGTTACTTGGTAAAAAAGTAAACCCAGCACTAAAACTATTTTTAGTTGCACTTGCTGTTGTGGATGATTTAGGTGCTGTTATAGTTGTTGCAACTGTTTATACAAGTGAAATACATGCTGAATACTTTTTACATGCTGCTTTAGTGTATGCTCTTATTTGGATATTAAATCTTAAAAAAGTAACTATGCTTATGCCTTATTTACTTTTAGGTATGGCTTTATGGGTATTTATACATTCTATTGGAGTTCATGCAACTATTGCAGGTGTACTTTTAGCTTTTGCTATTCCTATTACATCTAAAGTTGATGAAAAAGATTTTATTGAAACTACAAAAGACCATGTTGATGAGTTTGAAAAACATATAGATAATATACCTATTTTAAATCATCATCAAATTGATGCTCTTAAAGATATAGCATATAACTATGATAAAGTTCAAAATCCACTTGTAAAACTAGAGCATCAACTTCACGGTTTATCTGCTTTTGCAATTATGCCGCTATTTGCATTTTCAAATGCTGGAGTTGTTTTAGATTTCTCGGCAGTATCTGCAAATATGATGATAGTTTTAGGTGTTGTATTTGGACTGGTAATTGGTAAGCCTATAGGTATTGTCGGATTTACATATTTAGTTTCAAAACTAGGAATTATCAAAAAACCTGATGATTTAGGTTGGGATGAAGTAGTTGCAGTTGGATTCTTGGGTGGTATTGGGTTTACTATGTCTATATTTATAACTCAATTAGCATTTATGGATTCAGGCGTGGTTGCAGCTGTTAAACTAGGTATTCTCTTTGCATCATTTATTGCTGGTGTATTAGGTGTAATGCTTATATTAAAAGCTTACAATAACAAAATAAAAAACCAAAGATAAAATATGTTA
>DQSS01000028.1 GCA_015663165.1 Arcobacter sp.
CTTAAAAAAGGGTGTTCTATAGGTGCCAATGCCACGATTATTTGTGGTGTAACTATCGGAGAATATGCGTTTATAGGCTCAGGTGCTGTGATTAACAAAGATGTTAAACCTTATGCTCTTATGGTTGGTGTACCAGCTAGGCAGATCGGTTGGGTTGGGATTTCAGGGAATACGCTTGAGTTCGTCAATAACAAAGCTCAGGATGAGTTTTCAAATTATGAATTGATAGATAACTCAATAAAAGTAAATAGAATATAATGGAAATCTTATATGCTTATATATATATTCTTTTTACATATATTTTTTCCGGTACTGTTTTATTTTTATTGACTATACGATTTATTCCTAGTTACAAGTACTATAAATACTACAATGTATTTTATATATTATTTTTAGGAATGGGGCCAATGACAATAGCTTGGTTCCTTGAGAATATTATGTATTTTATGCACGGTTTTTCTAAACAATTTTATATAGCTATTATATTTTTGATTTTTATGTTGCCGCTCTTGTACATATTAATGTATTCGAAAATAACGTATAAAAAGTATATTATCCTAATACGACAATATTCTAAACTGGAAATAGTTGTAGCATTATTATTGCTACTGATACTTTCATCAATTATTCTTTTGCCAGTAATTGGAAATGATACATCCCAATATTATTATGTTTCACAAAATGTATTTATTGAAAAAGATTTTCATTTTTATCCTTTAATTGAAAGTGGAATGTATAAAGGTTACTTTCCATGGACACACCCTGCGGGCTATATTAGTTTATTAACTTGGGGGTATTTTTTTAGTCATGGTTTAGAACATTTATATTTATTAAAAACCATCAATGTGTTTTATGCTTTTTTAACATATATACTCATGGTTGAATTATTAAAAAATTATGCTGATCTATATGCAAAGACTGTAGCATTACTTATTTTCATGTCGCCATTGTATTGTAAGCTAATACCTTTATTTCATATTGATATCTTTAGAATTTTTTTATTTTTAACACCTTTTGTATTTTTGAAAGTCTTGCTGGAAGTTAAAGATAAAAAGTTATTGTACATAATTGCAATTTCATTAGCATCCAGCGCATATGCACATTCAATTGGTATTTTGTCAATATTTTTTGTAGGGACTATAATTTTAATATATTCTAGAAATCTATTAACAGTCAAGAATGTAGCTATAACTATATTAATACTTTCAATGGTTTTAGTTTCTCGATATTATCAGAATTATCAAATCTTTGGCTATATTATTGGTGACAAATCCCCTATATGGAGTTTAGACTTTATACATTATGATGAATTTCTTGCGACTTCAAGACACTTGGATAGCTATTATAATATTATAGTTAATGGTATTTTTCGGGGCTTTTCAAGTTCAAATAGTTTTGCTTATACGTTCCCTTACTTAGTCATCGTAACAATATTAATTATAGTACGAGACAAAATAACAAAAAAAGATTTTTTCAATACTCTTAAATCTCTATTCCAGGACGATAAAATGTTTACAATTTCACTTTTTGTATTAACACTATGGTATCTCTTAACCATACTATCAACTATATTGGGTGGATATAGTTTTATAAAGAATGATAGATATGTATTAACCATATATCCGTTTATTATATATATGTCAGCAATTTTAACACTTGAATTGATTATTAAACAAAAAAAGAAAGTGAATGCATGATATTTAAAGATATATTATTAGTTTTGTTCCAGAATACTTTTGTAAAATTCTTTTTATTTATTCTCTTGCTTATGTATCTATTATCTGATTCTAAACATCTTGTAATAAACTATTTTAGAAGCTATAAATTCGAAATTACTAAAGAGTATGTACAAAAAAATGATTTTAATAAATTAATAGATACTAAAGGTTGGTTGAAAACTATTAAATATGCGAAAGAGAAAACTGACCGTGATGCAACCTTCTTACTTTTTAGAGATGCTGAATTCCCACTTTATGTAAAAAAAAAATTTATAGCCTATTTAGACCCTATACTACTTGATGCATATAAATCTGAAAATGAAAATGATTTATATTTGCGATTAAAAGATCTCAATATCTCATATATATATATTCCACCATATCCTACTGCAGTACTCAGCAATAGTATGTTCGCAACTTTTATTAGTAACCCAAACTATACGGCATTAGTATCAGACAATCAAGGCTACCGTCTTTTTAAAATAAATAAGAATATAAAAATAAATAAATATGATTTCTGCAAACAAAGTATAGATAAGAATAAAGTATTGACAGGGACATATCAAAAGTTCAAAGAATATCAAACTAGATTGTATTCCCCAACAATAGATGTAAGCACTAATTCCATACTTCAAATTGAAGCACACTTTACTGCTATAGGAACAATTGATATGTGGGCTTATGAAACAGGTGCAGATGGGATTGAATTTGCTGGTATCAAATTAGAAACTTTCAAGAATGATGAAAATAAAAAAGTTAATAAAAAAGTTCTTTATTTTCCCTCAATAAAAGCAAAAAAAACTAAATTTGTATATATCCCTTCAGGAAAGATATCAAGCATACATTTAGAAAAAATAAAGATTTATGAGATGAAGAAAGATGATATAAATGCACAAGTACAATCATATGTCTTCAAGATGAAGTTAAAAAAAGAATCAAATGTCTATTTATCTAAAATGAAAGTAGCGCATAATAAGAACTATTACATCAACTCTAACATTCAGGGCAGTGGTATATTGTATTTATATGTTATTGAGTATAATAAGGAAGGTGAATCTATTGGGAATAAATATTTAAATAGTATATTTTCCGAAAATGAAATCAAAAAGTTAAATGCTATTTATCTCCCCTCAAAAGATGCAGATTTTTTTAAACTTTTCTATAGAAAAAAAATTGGATTAGATATATCTATCTTGAACCATACTGTGTATGAAATAAAAAATAAAGAGAAAAAGAATGTTAAATAATAAAACAGTATCAGTAGTAATCCCTTCATATAATGAAGAAAAACAAATTGAAAAAGTAATCAACACCATGCCAAGATTTGTAGATATGATCATCATTGTCAATGACAAATCACAAGACAATATGTCCGATGTGGTAAAAAAAATGATGCCTGAAAATAAATATAAACGTACCAAAATATTTAAACGGAGAGAAGAGAAACCAAATGATGACCCTTTGCATGCAGCTACAAATGTTGAAATACAGATGCGCTTAGAAGATGATGAGAAATTTACACCACATGAAATAATTGACAATGGAAACTCTAAAATAATTTTAATAGAGCATCTTGAGAATGGTGGAGTTGGTGCAGCTATTGCAACGGGGTATAAATTTGCACGAGACCATTATATTTACTGTACCGCAGTCATGGCAGGTGATGGCCAAATGGATCCTGGTGAATTAGAATCCATCTGTATGCCAGTGATCAATGAAGAAGTTGATTATGTAAAAGGAAATCGTTTACGCCATAAAAGTGCTAAACGGTTTATCCCTAAAATCAGATACTATGGAAATTCTGTACTTTCTATTTTGACAAAGATTGCGTCAGGGTATTGGAGAGTTTCAGATACACAAACAGGTTACACTTCTATCAGTCTTGAAGCTTTGGAAAATATTGAACTTCATAAAATCTATAAACGTTATGGTATGCCAAATGACTTACTTGTCAAGCTTAACATCGCATCATTTAAAATTTCCGAAGTCATTATCAAACCGATCTATCATGTTGGTGAAGAATCAAAAATGAAAGTCTCAAAAGTTATACCAAAAGTTTCATGGCTATTAGTTAAGCTATTTTTTGAACGAATGTTTAAAAAATACCTAATAAAAGATTTTCATCCTCTATTCTTACTATATTTTATGTCATTTTTAACATTTTTTATAAATATTCCTATTACAATCAGATTCTTTATAGAGTATTTTTCGTCAGGTAATGTAATGTATGGACACCTTATTGTAATGTCAGCATTAGGATTTATATCTTTTCAATCATTTATATTTGCAATGTGGTTCGACATGCAAGACAATGATCGTCTGTATCAAGAAAACTAAGGATTAACATGTGTGGTATTTTTGGATTTTCATTAAGAAAGAAAGATATTAATAAAAGAAAAGCATTAGAAAAAGATATTTCTATTTTATATAAACTTTCAGAGACAAGAGGTGTTGAAGCAGCAGGATTTGCTATGCAGGTTGATCATGGAATTAACATATTTAAAAAAGCTATTCCTGCTTTTCAAATGAGTAAATCAGCAGAATATAAAGAATATTTTAACAATTCTATAGATTTAATAAAACAAAACATACTATTTAATTTTATTGCTCACTCAAGGTTAGCTACAAATGGAATTCAAGCTGATAATAAAAATAATCAGCCCGTACACAGTAAAAACTTAGTATGCGTACATAATGGTATTGTTACAAATACTAACAATATTTTAAAAAAATTTTCAAACATTAATGTGGAATCAAAGTTAGATACTGAAGTTCTTATTCAACTTATTGATACTTTTTATCAAGAGGATAGTAATTTAATCGAATCTATAAAACTAAGCTTTAACGAAATAGAAGGTAACGCAAACGTAGCATTGCTGGATGATAATAATAGACTTTTATTGGCTACTGACAACGGGTCTATCTATTATATAAAAAATGAATCTGGCTTTGTCTTTGCTTCAGAAATTTACATATTAAAACAATACATTAATAAATCAGAATTAGGTATTTTTAATCATGCAGAGATTAAACATTTGGAATCAGGAGATGGAGTTGTCATATCTAATGATGAATTCATAGAATTTAAGTTGAAAGAAAAAATCACAAAAAAAGATCAAAAGATTAAGAAAAAAGAAATCTTTGAAATTAATGATCACTTTACTCACATACAAACTAAAAGAAAAAATATTAAAAGATGCTCGAAGTGTATCTTGCCAAAAACAATGCCTTTTATTAAATTTGATAAAAATGGTGAGTGTAACTACTGCAAAAGTTACAAAAAACAAAATTTACTGGGTAAAGAAAAACTAAAAGAACGATTATCCTCATTCACAAACAATGGAAAAACTGAATTAATTTTTGCTTTCAGTGGTGGACGAGATAGTTGTTATGCCTTACATTATATGGTAAAAGAATTAGGTATTAAACCTATCGCATATAGCTATGATTGGGGCATGATTACCGATCTGGGGAGACGAAATCAGGCAAGACTACTAGGAAAACTCGGTGTAGAGCATGTTATAGTATCTGCAGATTTAAGAGCAAAGAGAAATAATGTCCATAAAAATGTGGAAGCATGGCTAAAAAATCCAGACCTTGGTATGATACCGTTAATTATAGCTGGCGATAAACAAATGTTTTTTTATGCACAACAGGTTCAAAAACACTATAATGCGAAAGCTTTTATGTTTAGTGTCAATTACCTTGAAAAAACAGATTTCAAAACTGGATTTGCCAATGTAAACACGGTAGACTTGGAAGGTTTGTCTATGTCATTAACAAAGAAAAATAAATATGCCATGATATTTCATTATCTAAAGAATTTTATGACCAATCCATCATATATAAACTCTTCACTCATAGATACCTTTGATGCTTTTACCAAATACTACAATAAGAAAGCCAATGAAAGAATAGAATTTTTTGATTATATAGAATGGGATGAAGAGACAGTAAACAATACATTACTAAATGAATATAATTGGGAGACATCACCTGATACAACAACAACATGGCGTATTGGTGATGGGACTGCTGCATTTTATAATTATATCTATTACACAGTAGCAGGTTTTACAGAAAATGATACATTCAGAAGTAACCAGATCCGTGAAGGTGTACTTAGTAGAGAAAAAGCATTTGAGTTGGTTGAAGTAGAAAATAAACCACGCTGGGAAACCATTAAAGAGTATTGTGAACTCATACAGGTTGATTTTGTTAAAGCTATTGAAGTGATTGATAATATCCCCAAATTATACTTAAAAAAGGATTTATCTTGAAACAATCTGCATACTTAAGAATTTTCATTATTTTTCTAAATCTATTTACATTTATTCATAGTGAAGCATTACAATTAAATGAACCTACTCCTAAAAATAATTTGAATCATATAGGTGCGGAGGATATATATAAAAATGTAAAAAAAACATTATCTATTGATAAACCTGGTTTCGGCAAGAGTGACTATGGAAATTTTGATATTGTTAGTATTCCCAAAGCGTATGCAATGTTTTTATCTGCTGAACTTATGCGGTATAAACAAAAAGGCCCTACTTATAATTTGACAATGGCATTGAACTCTGGAAATTGGTTATTAAATAATTCTGATTTAAATCAAAATGATATAACTGGATGGGGTGTACCAGTTGCGTGGGATGCCTTTGGCGATGGTAGTATTAATGAAGCCAATGCAGAATATACCATTGCAACGGGAATTGTGATCAATGCTTTAATGGATTGGATGGAATATGCACCTGAAACGGCCCCAGAAACCAAAATTATAGCAATCATCAAAAATGCTATTTCTCCTTATCTCAAAGAGAGTATATACTCTACTTCAGGTCTTTATAACTATTCTCTTAAGATTTCAGATAGAAAATATAATTGTTTTAATGCGGCAATATATATGGCTGGACAGATGCAGCGATATACTCAATTTATTAGTGATAAATCTTTGAAAAACAAAATACAAATATCTGTCGATAAAGTCATGGCAGCTACTTTACAATATAAAAAGTTAGATCCTAAAGGAGGATGGTATTGGTCATATTCCATAGAAGAAGGTGTAGCAAATGATTTGGCTCATGCTTGTTATATAGTTGATGGTATCTTAACATATATTCAAAGTAGAGGGAATCTTGGAAAATTATTCAATTCTAAAGCTGTCCTTCAGCACTTAGATTACTTTAGTAATGAAAATGGAACACAGTGGTATTTTAAACCATCTTTCTATTCTGACTTTCTTAATGAAAAAACTATTTCCCCTCGATTATATGGCATAGGCATGATAATGCACATATTATCAAAATACACAGACAAAACACTAAAAATAAAAAACTTAGCAACATTCATTTCAAAATACAAGATCTCTGATGGTTTATATAGTCGTTGGATCGATGAAGACATAGTTATTACAGAATATTTAACTTATTTATTATATGGTTTATCATCATATGAATTAGATAACAATAAAATAAAAGATACTATTTATTTACATAATGATGATAAACATAGTATAAAAATTAATAAAATTTATAATAACGCTGAACAGGATGAGGAAATAACAATTCCTATGACATCATTGGATGATGATAATATTTCAATTTTATTTAATACAAGAACATTTAAATCTAAAATTAATATATATGATAATAATATTCAACTGGATAAATATGAAACTATACCCATAAAAGTTTTATACAGTAAAAAATATATTCTTGTTATATTAAGAGAACTTTTAACAAATCATTTAATCGTAGCCAAAATAGAAAGAAATACATTCACTTTATCATATGATGAAATAGATAAAGGAAAAAATACATTTTTCGATTTTAGAGAAGCTATTATACTCAATGATACTCTTGTTTTGATCGTATATGAAAGTATTAAAGGTCAAAATACATTATTAAGCTATGCAATCAATGAAAAATTGAATAAAGCAAATGAACTGAAGTTGCCTTCAGTGAAAGATCCAGCAGGAAGAACTTACGAAGTAATACCAAAAATTGATTTATTAAAAAGTCAAGATGAACAAAAGCTGTATATAATTGGTGGAAGTTTATTTGCAACATATGAAAATGGTGTGTTAAATCAAAAAGATGTTCAGCACAATGTAAAAGTTTTTGTTGAGAGTTTAATCAATAACAAGAATGAAATCTTTACTATCTATAAGGATATATCCAATAAATATCATGTTTATAACTTAACAAAAAAACAAGAAATTTATATTTCTAAACCCGGAGAAGTTATTTGGCAATTAGAATACTTTAGAAATAAAATTCAGTATAGGAAACTAGGTTCAACAAATGATTTAAAAGAACTTTTCATGTTTGATTTTTTAAATAATAAAGGTTCAGGAAGTTTATATTTAGGCACAAATAATATAGAAGGATGGAGCGCCTGGGCACAAATATATTACTTGAATGGTATGCTATCTTTTTTAGAACTTGCGAAATATGATATACAATTTTATGAAATCTTTAAAGAATATATTCCTAATGTGAAAAAACGTTTGGATTTGGAAGTTTTACTTTTAATGCATCAACTTAATTCAAAAGATGGACTACAATGCCGAACATTCTCCGTAGATAGATCACTAGCCATATTTGCAGTTCAGTCAAGTCGATTTGCAATGTTTTTACACCGATATTTGAACCTTTTTCCTGACATAAACATGGAAAAAGAATATAAAAAATTACAACAACAGGTATTAACCCTGCATCAACATATGGAAGTTTTGGAAAAAGGTATCTCAAAAATAGTTACAGATAAATGGAATAAATCTGACGCATACTATCTAAAATGGTCCAAAGGTAATTCTTTTTATTTTGATGGACTTAATGTGCCATATAATCATCAAAATGAATGGGCAACTTTTATTCTCGAAACCACAAAAAATAAAAAGTATGTTGGTATTGCCTCCAGCATTATCAATTTATTCATAGATAATATTGAAACTGAGAAACACACTCTTCCCATGAATGCAATTTGGCCATATTGGTGGGGGAAAGCTTGGGATGGATGGAGTAAAACAGAACAAATTTCTGAACAAAAGAAAGAATACTCCGGAGATAAAGGAAATGGTTGGATATCTTTCAGGTCAATTGATGCAATATCTATCTTGGCTTTGGCCTTAGCAGAAGCAACCAATCCACAATATCACAAAAATGTAATTCAAATAAGTAAATTCGTTCAAAATGGAAAACTCTATCCATTTGTATCGACTAAACTTCATCAACACAATATACTTCCTGCCCTTAAAAAAGAGGTTATATCTGACTATATAAGATTCACTTCTCCCTGGGAATTGGATAATTGTGTATGGAGTTACCTAAACTATATAAAACAATCGACCAACCTTAATTACAAGAATTAAGGTAACATCACTATTACACCAATACGAAGAGGAAGATAATGGATAAGAAATTTAAAACTGATGTTTCCTGGAATATGATCAGTTTTATTATTATCGGTATTAGTGGAATCATTTTAAATATTTTAATAGGTAACTTTTACGGTGCAAGCTATTTGGGTGTGTTTAATTTAATATTTTCTGTCTATATATTTCTTTCGCAAATTGCAATTTTTGGTATACATCAATCCACTTTAAAATATATCGCTCATACACATGATGCAACGGAAATATCTCAGATAGGCTACAGTGCGCTAATATTAACTTCTGTTATTGCTCTTTTCGTAACACTTATTTCCATGAACTTGTCTAATCTTTTAGGCTTACTTTTTTCAAGTCAAGAAGTAGAAAATTCATGGGTTTACTTGTCTATAGGTCTTTTCTTTTTTGCGATGAACAAAACACTGCTTTCCATAATAAATGCTTTACGTCATATGAAATTTTTTGCTATCTCTCAGGCACTCCGTTATCTTTTGGCATTGAGTATTTTAACTATATTTATCATTCTTGATGTTCCTGGTGAAAAGCTTGGGTATATCATCTCGATTTCAGAAATCATTTTATTTTTATTTCTATTTATTTATGTAATAAAAGAATTAGGTTCTATATATGTTGCTAAAATACAGTATTGGATAAAAATGCATTTGTATTTTGGATGGCATTCACTCTTAGGCGGAATTATGAGTGAGATAAATACTCGTGTTGACATTTTAGTCTTGGGTGTCTTTGTTAGTGATTCTCAAGTAGGAATTTATACGATTGCGTTAATGTTTTTTGAAGGATTTGTACAATTGACCGTTGTTTTCAGAAATAACTTTAATCCTATCATTTCCAAAATGCTCCATGAAAATCACTTAAATGACTTAAAAGAGATGATTTTGAAAGGAAAAAGAAAAGTTTATGTTATCCTCTCGCCTTTAATAGCAGTATCATTGCTTCTATATCCGTTCTCTATAGATCTCTTTTTAGGAGATGCATATAGACCCAGTATAGTATTGTATTATATACTCATGCTTGGGATACTTTTAAGTGCTGGATACTTACCATTTAACATGATTTTAACTCAGGCAGGAAAACCTTTACAGCAGTCTCTCTACTTTAGTAGTCTTGTTGTTGGGAATGTAATATTGAACTTGGTGCTTATATTTAGCCTTGGCATGATTGGTGCAGCAATTGCCACTGCTTCTGTGTATATATTAAATATATTCATCTTGAAATATTTAGTAAAAAAGAATATCGGTATATTAATATAGCAAAACTTGGTGAGTACCAAATCCAAAACAACATGCTATGCTTACAGAAAAAGTACTAAAAACTAAAAACTAAAAACAAATACGCTATAATCGAAGATCAAATAAAGGAGATATAGTATGCAACTCATTATAGATATCAAAAATGAATCAATCGCAAATAAAATAAAAACTATACTTAATGTTTTTAAAGA
>DQSS01000213.1 GCA_015663165.1 Arcobacter sp.
CGATGCTCTGTCGTTTTGTGTGGGGAATTATAGTAGGAAATGTTTTATATGTCAAGCACTTTATCTGAATTATGGCTTAAATTTTGGAATTCGTAAAATTAATCTATTTTTTACTTTATAAAGCCCGTATTCTTGGCGATTATTATTATTTCTTTATTTTCAAATTTATCAATTATTTCTATTTCACAATCTTTTTTAATCTTATATTTATCATGCTCATTATCTTTTGTACTAAGTTTACTATGTAATTCACCATTTATATCAAAACTTAACTGTCCTATGGTGCTTGTTTTATTGCATGAAATATTTATTGATTCTATATTGTATCTTTTAGTAAGTAGTATTAATTTATTTTTATCATATACAGTATCTTCTTTACATTGAAATGAATATATATAATTTGAAGTTAATGGATCTTTTAAAGTTTCTTCTTTACTTATACTTCCATTTAGATTTTCATCACTATATATAACATAGTATAATCCACCTATTTTCTTTTGACAGTTTAAAAACTTCATTGTCCAGCGTTTTCTAAACCACAGAGAGTTATTATTATCATATTTATTATCAAGCATTGCTATATATCTTGTATACTTTAAATGCAATACTATTTGTTGTTTTGCTAGTTTTATTTTAGAAAGATTATTTTTAAGGCTTACTTGAGAAGTGATGATTGCTAAAAGCATAATCACAAAGATTAATTCTATTAATGAGAATGATTTTTTATTCATATGAAAGTATAGAATAAAGTGCATAAAAAAAGCTTGGTTTTAAAACCAAGCTTTTTTATAAAGTGAAAAATATTATAATTTTTCTGCTTCTTCTACATCATAAAGTACATCATCCATTGGATGTCTGTACATAGGCATAGCAAGTCTTTTTTCATCAAGAATGTGACCGATAAATCCGATACTTCTTCCAACGATAAAGAATGCATTTAATGTTCCAGATGCGATGAATTCATTGATTTCTTCTTCAGAATAACCAAGAGCTCTCCACATATCAACCATAAGAATACCAATAGTACCATCAACATTAAGAATTAAATTCTCTTTTTTAGATGTAGTAAGAGCTTCAACAGTTCTTGCATAATCTAAAAGTGGAGTTGATGGGAAGTTTTCTTTAGCATAATCCATAAGTCCCGTAACTCTTAAGTCTGGGTTCTTTAAAGATTTAATTCTATGTCCAATTCCTGGAATTGGAACACCTTCACCTTTCATGTATTTTAAGAAAGCTTTAGGATCTAAATCATTATCATCTGCATACTTGAAGTATTGAGCAGCACCATCAATAGCACCACCAAATCTTGGACCGATTGTTAATAATCCTGTTACAAGTGATTCAACAACTGATTTACCAGCTCTTGCAGTTACTTTACAGTTATGCGCACCAGAAACAGCAGGACCGTGATCAGCAACAGTTTTCATAACTGTTTCTATGAAGTCTGTAGCCCATTTTGGATATTGTTTTTTAAACCATAGAAGTGAAATAACATCACCTATACCTTTACCAGTAGAAGGAGTAGCAACAGAAGATATTGGGAAACCTGCGTAAGTACACTCTTCACCTCTATCATCAGAAATAGTACAGATAAACTCTTTACTTCTTCTTACTGTTGGACATACATTCATTTCTGGCTCAGGAATCTCAGCTAAGTTCATACCTTCAAATACAGATTTAATCATACCTGGAAGTTCGTTGAATGATGTTGGTACATGAATACCAGCTTCTCTCATAGCATTATTTTTAAAGTCAGCTGTTTCAGAGTCTGCATTTGCTGAAGCACCGGCATGACCAAATTGAACACCTGAATCATAATACTTAGCAATAGTACCAATACACCATGCAATAACTGGCTTAGTAATAGTGCCATTTTTAATAGCTTCAATTACTTTATACTCTTCAGTACCACCAACTTCTCCTAAAAGAATCATATACTTAACAGCTGGATTTTTTTCCATTCTAAGCATATTGTCAATAAATACAGATCCAACGAATCTATCTCCACCAATAGCAACACCTTCAGCAATACCATCAGCATTAATTGAAATGATGTTTGAAAGTTCATTAAATAATCCACCAGATCTAGTTACTAGTCCACATGAACCAGCTCTATGAAGTTTAGAGTTAACGATATTTGTAATAGTTCCACCAATATTAGCTACTTTAAATGCACCCGGAGTAATAGCACCAACAGTTGCTGGTCCAATAATAGTTACATTTTTTTCTCTAGCAGTTTGGTTCATACCTCTTGCTAATCTCTCTGGAATACCTTCAGCAGTAATCATCATAGATGAAAAACCACCAATTTCAAGTGCTTCCATAGTAACATCATAAGCTGTTCTAAAAGATGCAAAGTTTAAAAGTACATCAGCTTGGGGCTGAGCAGCTTTAGCTTGGGCAGTTGTTTTAAATAATGGAATCATAACTTCATCTGGTCCGAAGAAAAATTTATCAAATTTATTATTTGATGTTGGAGCAACGATAGCTGCTACAGATGGTGTTTTTCTTTGAATTGTGTAATCATAATCTAACATTCTTTGAATAGCAGTTTTATTGTTATTCCAAAAAATCGCTTGTGTGTCTTTTGTATATAATTGTGTCATATTTATCCCTTACTTCTCTAATGCCATTCTAACAATGTCAGTAACATGTGTTTCTGGTCCGTATACTTCAATGTATAAACCTAATCTATCTGCTGCTTCTTTGATGTCTTTTAAACCTTTTTCATAGTTGGGTCCACCTCTTCTAACATAGATTTTTAAGTCAACAGCTTTCATTTTATCAGCGTATACTTCAAATGCTTGAATAATACCTGTAAAAGTTTTAGCAACATCAGTAAAGTTAGCAATAGCTCCACCAATAATCATAACTTTACTACGACCACTAGGATCTTTTTCTCTAGTCATAAGATCAAGTAGTGTTTCAGCATAAAACTTAGTTTCACCTGTAGTTGGACCACCTGAATATTCACCATAGTTAGCAAGATCATCAATACCAGCCATATCAGCAATAGTATCAGCATATACAACAGAAGCACCACCACCAGCTACCATTGTCCAGATTCTAGCTTCTGGCTTAAGTAGTGTAAGTTTAAGAGAAGCACCTGTTTTAGCATCTGCTTCTTCTATAGCTTCAACTTCAGGAGACTTAGCTTCCATACCAAATGCAGTAGGATATTCAACGCTACCCCACTCTTCTACCATCATAAATCCAGCAGTGTCATCTAGTTTTGCAACCATATCAAGCATTTCAATTTTTTTATCTTGCATAACAAAAGGATTGATTTCAAGGTATGCAAAGTTTAATTCTCTGTATGCTTTAAAGAAATTGATACAAAATTCAGCGAAGTTTGCTTTATCTTTATCTGCTACATCTTTAGGCACATTTGCTCTAATTGCAGTAGCAATTTCATCTTCTGTTGCAGTAATAGGAAAAGCTACTTCTACAACTTTTTCATCCCAATTTTCTTCAATAGCGATACCACCCTCAGCTGACATATAAATAACATCATCATCACCTACACAAGTAGCTGAAACATAATATTCTTCTTCTTGTGTATGAGGAGTAAAAGGCTCAACAATAAAGTGAGTCAATCTATCAACGCTAGGTTCACCTGTAGGAGTTTCTCCATCAAATGAAAAATAAACTGATTGGTCAGAAGATGATTTTTCATCTATCCAAGAAGAAGCTTTAGCAAGTGTTACATCACCTGGCTTAGCATCTCTGAAAAGAACTAAATCATTCATTCCTCTTTTTCCAAATAACATATCTGGTTTTGCAACCAATTTTTTCTCAGCTAACCAAGTTTTACTTTTTGCCTGCTCTAATAAATCAGAACCATTTTGAACCATAGTTGTTTCATATGCATATGTAAAATCTGGAAAGTATTTATCCCAATGTTTTGCTAAAATTGACTTAGCATCATATTCTCGTATTGCTTTTTGTGCCATACTGGTACCCCTTATTTAAAATTAAATTTTCATATTCTAACTTTTAATCAATTAGTATCTAATTATAAAGGGGGATGGAATGAAGAATTATACTTTTTTTTGTTTACTTTAGTAACAATAAATAATATGATTTTATAAGTTTATCGTAATATTTGATATCTATTTTATCGTGATAGTTGTCTTTTTTATAGATAGTTAGGTAATATTTGTTACCTTTTGATACACCATAAAATTCTAGCTGTTTTTGAAGTTTTTCATTTTGGCATGTAACACTTAGAATATGTAACTCTTTTAATTCTTGTGATAATTCATATATTCCATGGTACTTGTATGCAAAATGTTTATCATTTTTTTGCAACACTAAATATAAAGGTTTATTAAACAACAATACAAAAAGATTTAGTATCAATATACTCAACATAACTTTTGCAAATGTATAATGGTATCTTCTAAATATTTTCAGCCTTATTCTAAATGAATGTAAAAATAACTTTACCATCAAAGGGATAGCAATCACAACAAAAGGTGCAAAATCGGCTACATCAACTTTTTGTCTTAATGAAAAAAGTAAAGACAAGCCAAGAGATGTAAATGCAATATACCAATATAAATCTCTCTCACCTTTTAACCCTACCCTATATAATGTATAAAAGAAAAACAAAAATAATATAGGAGAAAATATAGAAGCATATATTCCAAATGTTTCAATAAAATATCCTCTAGGACGACCACCTATTTCAAATCCATACATTTGCATAGATATACCAAATAAAAGAAGAGATATAATAAGTAAAGTATTATCTTTTTTCTGTAATGAATAAAAGAAAAGAGCAAGAAATAAAATAGCAAAAGAATTGTCTATAAATAGAAATAATACAAGTAATATATAATATTCTTTTCCAAACCTTTTAAACAAATAAAGATATAAAAGTGTACAAAATACAACTATGATAGAACTATCTAAAACTAAAGCAGCACTATTCAACCCAGGAAGTAACATAAAAATACAAATAGAAATGAACCTATCAATAGGACGAGAAAAGTAATCATCCGTTAAAGCATATGCCAAAATAACACTGCTGATATAAAAGAGTACAAAAGGTAGTCTTAATGCTATGTTGTTATTTCCAAATATTTCAGTAGAAAGATGAGTAAGATACCACAAAATATTTCTACCATCAGCATAATATATATCAACTTCTTTATGTGAGATACTTAAAGAATCAGATACAAAAAGAAGTAAAATAAAATCTAAAAGAAGTAAAATACCAAAAGTGATATTTAGTTTTTGTTGGCTCATATTTTTAAGAAGTTGTCCAATATCTCATGACCATATTCACTCATGATAGACTCAGGATGAAACTGTACTCCATATACATCTTTGTCTTTTATTTTTAAAGACATTATTTCATCATCATCTAAACTTTTGGAAGTTACTATTATATTTGAAGGAAGATTTTCTTTATTAACTGTTAAAGAATGATATCTTGTCTCAGTGATCTCTTTTGGTAAACCTTTAAACATAACATCTTCACATAAAACTTCAATCTTAGAAGTTTTTCCATGCATCATTTTAGGCGCTCTTATCACTTCACCCCCAAATACCTGAGCAATACTCTGATGACCTAAACAAATACCTAAGATAGGAGTAGTATCTGAAAATTCTTTTATTACATCAAGACATATGCCAGCATCATCTGGAGTAGCAGGTCCTGGAGATATAATAATCTTTGCAGGATTTAAGGCTTTTATCTCTTCTATACTCAATTCATCATTTCTTATTATCTTTAAATCTGCTCCAAGCTCTAAGCAGTATTGAACTATATTGTATGTAAAGCTATCATAGTTATCTATCATTAAAATCATTTATTCTCCTATCTTATTATGTTTAAATTCTGGAACTATATTTTTCAATTTATCCAATATCATATCATCATCTTTTAAGTTTAAAAGTTCTTCTATATCATTATTTAAAATATCAATATCATAATCAGTAGTTTTTGCAACTGTTATAGATTCGTATTTTGTTTTAGATTGAGTGCCTTGAGTAAGTAATTCTTCATACAACTTTTCGCCAGGTCTTAAACCTGTAACATCTATTTTTATATCATTTCTACCACTTAACTCTATCATTTTATTTGCTAGGTCCATTATCTTTACAGGTTCACCCATATCTAAAATAAATATCTCACCACCTTCACCTAATGCGCCAGATTGAAGCACTAACTCACAAGCTTCAGGTATAAGCATAAAATATCTAGTAATATCTTTATGTGTAACAGTTAGATTTTTACCTTCACTTATCAATTGTTTGAACTTAGGAATGATACTTCCAGAAGAACCCAGAACATTTCCAAATCTAGTAGCACTAATATTTACACCTTTAGCATCTACATTTTGAAGATATAATTCACATATTCTTTTAGTAGTACCCATTACATTTGTAGGATTTACAGCTTTATCTGTACTTACTAATACTATTTTTTCTACATTATATTTTATTGATATATCTATGATATTTTTTGTACCTAAAATATTATTTCTTATAGCTTCTTTTATGTTTGACTCACAAAGTGGTACATGTTTATATGCTGCAGCGTGTATTACTATATTTGGATTAAAGATTTCAAAAGTTTTTTCTAAATCATTTTTATTTACAACTGATTGCATTATTGGTACAATACTATAGGTTGATAATTCTTGTTCAATAGAATATAAATTGTACTCACTATTATCTAATGCAATAATTTTAGAAGCACCAAATTTTACACATTGTCGTACTATTTCACTACCTATACTTCCACCTGCACCTGTTATTAATACTATTTTATCTTTTAGGAGCGTTGATATTTTATCTTTATCTAAATCAACAGGATGTCGTGCAAGTAAATCTTCAACCGATATATCTTTAAGTTGTGTTGAAAAATCCTTATTTTGAAGTATATCTTCAAAAGATGGTAAAATTTGTATATCAATAAACTTATCTTTTAAGTTTTCATACACGGCCGTAATATCATTTTTTTGAGCACTAGGCATAGCTATCACCAATAAATCATACTTTATAGTTAGTAGTTTTTCTTTTAACTCAGAAGATGATAGTATTCGTACACCATCTATACTTCTTCCTTGAAGTATTTTATCATCATCACAAAAATATCGTACTTTATATTCACTATTTGTAAACTCCGATTCTAGTTTAATACCAGCTTTTCCCGCTCCAAATATCACTACTTGTTTTGTTTTTTCAATTTTACTTCTATTTATATAATAATTATAACTATACATCAAAAAATTAATAGAAAATAAGTACATAAACAATTCACTTATTAAAAAAGAAAATCTATGTTCACCATGGTAATATGAAGCATAAAGTATAAAGGGCACAATATAAACAATACTCTTAATTAAAAATGTTTTATTTGTAGCCTTACTCCACGAAAGGGAATAGTCTTTAAATATCAAAAGTGAAGATAATATACGAAAAACCAATACACTCAAAACTAAATTTATATCAAATGGAATATGAAATATAAAAAAAGTCCACCAGAATGTTATAAATGTTAGCGATATGATTACTATGAAGTTTAGTATTTTTTTATTTAGTATCATAATGTTATCTCATCAAAAAGTTCTTTAACTTTTATCAATTCATGCTTACTTAATACAGCTAGTTTTTCTATAAATCTAGTATTGTCGATCGCTCTTATTTGAGTAATTACAAGATCAGAATCTTCTTTTAACTTCTCACGATTAGTGACTCTAAGTCTAATAGGTTCAGCATCATCAATAAGAGATGTACTAAATGGCATGATTATGGTTGTTGAATAATCACTATGGTTTAGTTCATTATTTTGATATACAAGTACAGGTCTAATCTTGCCCATCTCGTTATTTTTTTTAATTGGATTTAAATTAACCAACCAAATATCACCTTTAGATACCGTCATTTATAGTACTTTCAAAATCATTAAATTCTTTTTTATCTATATTTTTAGTTTTTGCTACAGCATCTAAAATTCTTGACTTTTTATTTTGTTCAACATTCTTAGCATAAAAGCTTATAGCTTCTCTTATAACATCACTTTTCTTTTTATGTAATATTATCGATAAGTTATTTAGTGTGTCTTCTAGTGTGTTATCTAGTCTTACAGTTGCCGTCATAATTTTACCTTTGTATTATTGTAATACAGTATTATATCATATATATAATAAATCTATATTTTAAGCTTATAAACTTTAGCTAACGGGGTCAAAATAGTTGGCTCAAATAAATC
>DQSS01000183.1 GCA_015663165.1 Arcobacter sp.
CTCATGAAGTCAAAGTGAAAAAAAGTTCTGTAAAGAACATAACGGTAAAGTCTCCGAAAGTTGTCTCGGAAGAGCAGACTCAGGAGATGGAAAACGAATCGGAAATTGGTAAAGGTCTTACGCTTGAAAGCGTTGAAAATGCTGATGTGAGTGATGAAGAAAAGGTACGTATGCGTAATGACTTGATATATTACCAAGCTATACATGCAGAGCCTTCAATTCAACCAACTGAAAATGAGCTTATAAAAATGATTAGACAAGTCTCATCGGATGATTAAATATAAAAGGATAAAATTATGAAAAAAATATTGTTAAGTGCTCTACTATTTATGGGAGTTGCTACAACTTCACAGGCCTCTTGTAGTGGGGATACATGTACTAATGTTACTATTGATAGTCTATTTGCCATGAGTAATGGGACTATACTGATTTATACTTCAGGTCAGGAAACTGCACTAAACTGTACAAGTGATAGTGTTGGATTTGTTACTATTGATCCCGTTGCATCAGGTAAAAATGCAATATACTCTTTATTATTAACAGCTAGTACTACAAATACTCCCGTGTCTATTAGAGTAGTTAATGGAAGTCCTATGTGTAGAATTGCATATGTATACAATTAAAACTTAAATGAAGCTCCTCTGCCCCTTTGTGGGCAAGAGGTATCTTTATTAGTTCCAAAGTCAATTAACCTATTTATCTTCTTTAAAATATACTTTTCCATCACCCAAATTTTACTTATATCTTATATGCTTTATTTTAGCTAGACATCGTCAATCTCACCAAGTCTGAATAAATGGTAGCAGTAGCATCTATTATGAGAGTGCTATCAATGAGATAAATGCATTAGTCAATAATACTGTATTTGTGTGAACTTTCTCACAAAGAAAAGTGCTAGAAAACAAATACGTTTTTGAGGTCTTGGTGAGGTCGTATGAGGTTTATAAGTAACACTAAAAAGAGTATATTTTCAAGTTTTAGTTTAGTCCATACTTTAGATTAACTTGAAGATATTTTTGCTATAATTCTGGCATAAACTATAGATTGTTTTTCTAATCTACAACTGATTTTCCAGTGTAACATTTTTAATGCATATCTCTAGATATAATACATTATTCACTTATTCGTGCACTCCCCCTCGATGTACCTAAATGAGTCTGAGTTTGGCAACGAAAAAAAGGATTTATATATGGCATACTATACCAATGAAGAATTACAGAATTTAGGATTTAAATATCTTGGGAAAAATATTAAAATTAGTGATAAAGCAAGTATTTATGATCATAGCCAAATAGAAATTGGTGACAATTCAAGAATAGATGACTTTTGTGTTATATCTGGCAAAATTAAGATTGGAAGAAATGTACATATAACTCCCCAATGTTTAGTAGCCGGTGGCGAACAAGGTATTATATTTGAAGACTTTACAACAATATCATATCAAGTACAAATCTTTACGCAATCTGATGATTATAGCGGGACAACAATGGTTAACTCTACAATCCCAAAAGAATACAAAAATGAATACAAAAAAGCTGTTAAATTAAGTATGTTTTCCGTTGTTGGAGCAGGATCTATCATACTTCCGGGAGTAACACTTGCAGAAGGCACAAGTGTAGGGGCAATGTCTTTAGTCCTAAATTCTACTACCCCTTGGGGCATATATGTGGGCGTTCCAGTCAAAAGATTAAAAGATAGAAAACAAGATTTATTGAAACTTAAGATTGAATATTCTAGAAAAGAAAATCAGTAAAATGATTACCTTTAACTTACCTCCCTTTACTGGGAATGAAGAGAAATTTGTATTACAATCACTCAAAAGTCCTAAAATTTCAGGAGATGGTCACTTTACCCAAAAATGCCATCAATGGTTTGAAGATAAACTTTTGTCTAAAAAAGTTCTCCTAACTACATCATGCACCCATGCATTGGAGATGACAGCTATTTTACTAAATATTCAAGAAGGTGATGAGATTATCATGCCTAGCTATACTTTTGTTTCGACAGCCAATGCATTTGTGCTTCGAGGTGCAAAAATAGTGTTTGTTGATATTCGCCCTGATACCATGAATATAGATGAAAAAAAAATAGAACAAGCTATAACACATAAGACAAAAGTTATTGTTCCTGTTCATTATGCAGGGGTAGCTTGTGAGATGGATGTCATTATGGATATTGCAAATCGTCATACTCTTTTTGTAGTTGAAGATGCGGCACAAGGAATGATGAGCAGCTACAAAGGAAAGCCGCTTGGTAGCATTGGTCATTTTGGTACTTTTAGCTTTCATGAAACAAAAAATTATACAAGTGCTGGTGAAGGTGGACTTCTCATCATTAATGATGAAAAGTTTGTACAGAGAGCAGAGATTATACGAGAAAAAGGAACAAACAGAAGTCAATTTTTCAGAGATATGGTAGATAAATATTCTTGGGTAGATGTCGGAAGTAGCTACCTTATGAATGATATGAGTGCCGCTTACCTTTGGGGGAATATTGAAAAAGCAAATGACATAAATAATAATAGACTTGCTAGTTGGAATAAATACTATACGGGATTACTCAAATTGGCAAATAAAGGTTCAATAGAACTTCCAACTATTCCAAAAAATTGCACTCACAATGCCCATATGTTTTATATCAAAGTTAAAGATTTAGAGACTCGCAGTAGACTTATAACTTATTTAAAAGAAAATAATATTTTATCTGTATTTCACTACATACCATTACACTCTGCACCTGCCGGACTAAAGTTTGGTAGATTTAATGATATTGATGAATTTACTACTGTTGAAAGTGAAAAGTTGATTCGATTACCAATGTATTATCAAATTAATGATAATTCAATCAAGATTATTATTGAAGCAATAAATAAATTTTATCAATGAAAGCATTCTCTTCTGCATCATTAATTATTTTTTCTCAACTCACTAAAATACTACTTGGGTTATTTCTTATGAAAGCTATCGCACTTCAACTCGGTACAAATGGGTTAGGTCAATTGGGACACTTTATCAGCTTGATAACTTTTTTGGTAATTTTTTCCGGAGGTGGAATAGAGAGTGGTATCGTCAAATATGTATCAGAATACAAAAACAAGCCTTTTCAACTCATCTCTTTTTTACAAGCATCTATACTATATTCCTCATTCCTATCATTTATTATATTCTTACTATTGAGTTTATTTTCTCATCAAATATCAGATTTTATCTTTAATGATTCTCAATTTTATTATATAATTATCTTAATCTCTGTAATACAGTTTATCATGCTTTATAATAAAATCATTTTCAGTATAGCTAATGGGTATAAAGATACTAAAGTCTATGCATATTCCCAGGTTATTGGAAATATTTTGAGTATACCGGTAATTTGGTGGCTCATAACAACATATGGTTTTATTGGCTCTATGATTGCCATTGCAACAAATGTTATTTTTGCTTCAATCCCCCTTTATTACTTTGCAAGAAAATCAAATTTATTACATCTCCTTAAACCAAAAATAAAAAAGTATAAAGAATTTACATATTTAAGCCATTATTCCTATATGGCTATTGCCTCGGCTCTTGTATTTCCATTACTTGAAATTTTCATTCGTCAATTAATTATTACTTCCTCCGGATATTCAGATGCTGGAATTTGGCAGGCTGCTAACAAATTATCCGGAGTTTATGTAGGATTTTTTGCTTTATTTTTATCTTATTATTTTCTACCAACAGTTTCACCTCTAAAAAATAATATTCAATTACAAAAAATTATTATAAAATATATACTCGTTTTAGGCACGCTTTTTCTTATTTTTGCAAGTGCGTTCTATGCAGGTCGAAATTTTTTTATTGTTTTATTATTTTCCAGTGAATTTGAGTCACTGGCTAATATCATCTATCTACAATTAATAGGTGATTTTTTTAAAGTCATGACATTTGTTATTGGATTCGTATATGTGGCCAAAGCTAAAGTTTGGTTCTATATTTGCATAGAAATACTGCAGGGAATTCTTATATCTTTTTTCACAATATTGCTTTATAGTACTAACGCAGGTTTAGAAAAAATATTCCAAGCATATTTAATTTCAAATATAATCTTTTTTATTATTATGGTAATATTCATATATAAAGATTTAAAACAAAATACTCTTTAGAAGGAAGTAATCATAATATGTTTATCATAGCAAATGCTCTACCTTTCAATGGTGGTTCAACTTTTATCCAACGAATATCCGAACAGTTTTTAATTAATCATAAACGAATAGGTATTCTAATTTTAACAAACGTAATTGACCATGAATTAGAAACTAAATTAGCAAAAGTAGCTGATATATATTACTTACAAGACTATCAAACTATTCCCTTATCAAAAATATGTAATACACAAATTGGTATATTTATGTCGATTGATATCTTTAAAATAAAAAATATTATAAAGAAATATGGGAGGCATGTTCACACAATGGGTTTGTTTGGTTTACTATTCATCGCAAGGATAGCTCATGCTACAAAAAATCCTTTTGATATTTCAATAGGAATATACCAACAATATGAAATGATGTTTGTATCTAAATCTTTTTTAGCCCAATATTCACAAAAAATACTTAAAGAGCTGGGACCTAAGCACATTGTTTTTTTTAATGAAGACAACATCAAATCATATTCACGTTTCTTTAGTATAGACTATACTAAATCCCTCTTAGTACCAATAGGTATTCAATTACCTTCTGCATTAGGTTCTTTCGGATCCCATAAAACTTTAAAGATTATATCTATTGGTAACCTATATAAATTTAAGACGTACAACCTTCATATAGTAAATCTTATGCCTCAACTACTTTCAATAAATCCAAATTTTACATATGAAATCTATGGAGAAGGAGAACTTAAAAAAGATTTATCGACCCTCATAACAGAATTAAATCTGGGAAAAAATGTTTTTCTAAAAGGTAATATACCCTATCAAGAATTCTCAACAGTTGTAAAGGATGCATTTTTATTTGTCGGAAGTGGTACCGCGATACTAGAAGCATCTGCACTAGGTATCCCCTCAATAATAGGAATTGAATCCACGGAAAGTGCAATTACCTATGGATTTTTATCTGATATTTCAGGATTTTCCTATAATGAATATGATCGCACAAGGCAAACTGTTCCTATACTTCAACTAATAAAAAAGATTGCAATTGACTCACAGGCTTGGGATAAGACCTCAAAAGAATGCATTGAAAAAGCAAAAGAGTTTTCTATAGAAAAAACATTTGATGGTTTCGTAGACCTAGATAGTAGAAATATACCAGTTGACCTCAATATATTTAGCACATATAATAATATAAAATTATTTATATCTTTTTTCACTCTTGGATTAAAACAATATATGCATATTGATAACTCATTTTCAAAAAGAAGAGATTAATTTATGCAATTGCAGATTCCCCGTTACACTTTATATACTAGTATGTTTATATTATATGCCTTTAGCATTAGTTTTATTTTATTACCACTTTACGACAATGGGGATCAGCAATTTTATATTGCATACTATAATGCTCTAAATAATATGTCATTTTTTGAAGGATACTTTGCACAGCGTGACTATTTAGGCAGCCAAGAACCTGGTTATTTCTTAACCTTATTTATTTTACAAAAAATTCCTTTTATAAGTAAAATATTCATTGTTGCAGCTTTAAATACTATACTTGCTTATCTTATTGCAAAGTGGCTTACTAAATTTAAGGTTTCAATATTTATTTGGATGCTAATCGCACTCAACTTTTACCTCATAGTGCTCTTTTTTTCTTCCGAACGTCTTAAATTGGCATTGATATTTTTTCTTTTATCCTTCTCAATCAAAAAATATAGGTTAGTCTTTATTCTTATATCTTTGTTTACACATCTACAAATTGTTTTTTTATTGTTTTCAGAAATTTTCCTAAATTTTTTTAAAGGTTTAAATATGTTAATTTTCAATCAAAAACTTACCCGTGAAATGTTATTATTTATTGGTAGTTTATTTATTTTTTTTATTATCTTCATAATTCTACATCAGCATATATTACAGAAGCTTCCATACTATTTATCTCAACCAAATAAAGTAATGGATATTCTTAAAATTCTAATTCTAATTCTAATTGTTTTATACTACAATCAAGACAAAAAAACAGAGATTGTAATAATATTTTTACCTCTTTTCATATCAGTCATAATCCTTGGTGGAAATAGATTAATCATATTTGGATACTTTATTTTCATGTATTACCTTCTACAAATTAATCAAGGTAAAAACGTCGGTCTTATCACTGTTTCTCTATTTTTTGCATTTAAAGGTATAGTTGCAATATACAATATAGTACAATACCATGATATATTTTATATACTTTAATACTTAACTAATGATAAAAGAGAGAGAAAATGTTTAAAAATAAAACATTATTGATTACTGGAGGGACAGGTTCATTTGGGAATGCTGTTCTAAGACGTTTTTTAGATACCGACATCAAAGAAATCCGTATTTTTTCCCGTGATGAAAAAAAGCAAGATGATATGCGTAAACAGTACAGCAACCCTAAACTTAAATTTTATTTGGGTGATGTTCGCGACAGTAATTCCATAAAAGATGCCATGAGAGGTGTAGATTTTGTATTTCATGCTGCTGCACTCAAGCAGGTACCCTCTTGTGAATTCTACCCTATGCAGGCAGTAAAAACAAATGTCATAGGAACAGAAAATGTCCTTTACGAAGCTATAGATGCAGGAGTAAAGAAGGTCATCGTACTCAGTACAGACAAAGCAGTTTACCCTATTAACGCTATGGGTGTGAGTAAAGCAATGATGGAAAGAGTAGCAGTTGCTAAATCACGTAACCTCAATGATGATGACATAATGATAGCAGTTACGCGCTATGGAAATGTTATGGCATCCAGGGGTTCAGTCATTCCTCTCTTCATAAATCAAATACGGCAAAGTAAAGAGATAACAATCACTGACCCCGCTATGACTCGCTTTATGATGAGTCTTGACCAAGCTGTGGAGCTTGTACTTTTTGCTTTTGAAAATGGAAGAAACGGAGACATATTTGTACAAAAGGCTCCTGCTGGCACCGTAGAGTTACTGGCAAAAACCTTAACTAAATTACTAGGTAAGCCTAGTCACCCCATAAAAATAATTGGTACAAGACATGGTGAAAAACTTTATGAGACACTTTTGACTAAAGAAGAAATGGTCACCGCTGTAGATATGGATGAGTACTACCGTATACCTGCTGACACGCGTGACCTTAACTACTCAAAGTTCTTTGATGAAGGAGAGACCATCATCACACAAGCACATGAATATCACTCACATAATACCAAACAACTTACAGAAGAAGAACTCAAAGCCATGCTTTTAGACCTACTTGAGATACAAGATGACTTGAAAGAATTTGGTGTTTGCTAGATGCATGTACTTGTCACAGGAAGCCAAGGTTTTATAGGGTTAAATTTAGTAGAAAGACTTAGTCGCTTTGAAGGGATAACTGTCTCCACCTTTAGCAGAGAAGATAACGAGGACACATTAGAGAAAGAAGTACACGAAACCGACTTTATCTTTCACCTTGCAGGCATTAACCGTCCTGAAGATACACAAGAATTTTACACAGGCAACCGTGACCTCACAAAGAAAATAGTAGATATTGCAGAACAAACAGGTAAAAAAATACCTATACTCATCACTTCTTCTACCCAAGCAGCCTTTGACAATGACTATGGAAAAAGCAAAAAAGAGAGTGAAGCACTACTCGAAGCTTATGCAAAAAAGAATGACACAGTAGCGTACATCTATAGACTCCCAAATGTTTTTGGAAAATGGTCAAAACCTAACTACAACACAGTCATAGCTACATGGTGTCATAACATCACACGAGACATTTTCCTACAAGTCAATGATGACTCGGTGGAACTTACACTCGTTTACATAGATGATGTGGTAGAGCACTTTGTCAGACACCTTGATGAAAATGGACAAATAGGCACCGTACGTCCAGAAGTAGCACCTGTCTACAAAAAGACCCTCGCTGAGATAAAAGAACTACTAGAAGCCTTTAAAGAGAGTCGTGTGAGTCTTACTGTACCGCGCGTAGGAAGAGGCTTTGAGAGAGCATTGTATGCCACTTACCTTAGTTTTTTACCTACGGACAAATTCTCTTACGAACTACAAGGGTATGCGGATGATAGAGGTACATTTTATGAGTTTGTAAAGACACTAGATAGTGGACAGTTCTCTATTTCTACAACTGTACCAGGCATAACAAGGGGAAACCACTACCACAATACTAAAAATGAAAAGTTCCTTGTCATTAAAGGCAAAGCAAGCATCAAACATCGTCAGATTCATGGTGATAAGGTTATAGAGTATATAGTAAGCGACAAAAAGATGGAAGTTGTAGAGATGATACCAGGCTATACACATGATATCACTAATACTGGTGATGTCGAAATGGTTCTACTACTCTGGGCAAATGAAGCTTTTGACAGAGATAACCCTGATACATATTTTTTAAAGGTATAAAGTGATAAGAATCAACAATTTAATGCATGGGAGGCACTAAATGCCGAATCGTAAGAAATTAAAAGTAATGACTGTTGTTGGAACGCGTCCGGAGATCATTAGGCTTGCAGCAGTAATGAAAAAATTGGATGCATCAGAGGCCATAGAGCAGATCATCGTGCATACGGGACAGAACTATGACTATGAGCTTAATGAAGTTTTTTTTAAAGACTTTGGACTTAGAAAAC
>DQSS01000117.1 GCA_015663165.1 Arcobacter sp.
AAAGGAGGAAATGCCCTTGGGGTACATATTGTCATATTTTTAAAAATAAACATACATTTTTAGTGTTCATTTATTTTTTGTATAGGAGTTTTTTTTGTTATAATGTTCGTTCAATAAATAGTTATATATCAAATCAACCATAAGGAAAATAATGGAACCTATTACAACAATACAAGTAGGAAAAATAATCTGGGATAATTTAGGGCAACCTCTACTTGATAAAGCTAAAGAAAAATATGCAGAAGAATTTCTTGGAAAAATTGACAATGTATTATCAGCAATTCCATTTAAAAAGCAAGAACTTAAGATAATTGAAACAGAAATAATTCATGCTGAGATAGATACATTTAAAGATGAAAAAAGTTTTCTAGAATATATAGATAATAATCAAAAAATCATTGAAGTACTAAAACTATTAAATGAACGTGAACCAAATATCAATATACAAGTTGAAAAAGGTATTGGTTATATTCACACAAATACAGGAAATATAAATTTCTAATTTGCTTGAATATCAATATATTAAGGTTGATAAAGGTATCGGTAAGATAGACAATATGTTTGGTGATATTCACTTTAGCATCGAAAAACCAATTCAAACTGTTGAACAAGTTAAATATAAACTTATAAAAAATTCTGAAACATTATTACTTTCAAGAAATCTATTTATTGAAAAAAGCTTTATTGAATTACCCGAAAAAGAAAATGTTCTAAATTTTATTAGAGATGAAAACCCTGAAAATAATATTTTAATATTAACAGGAAGGGCTGGAAATGGAAAAACAGCTCTTTTATCTGAGATACAACAGATATTAAAAGATGAAGGTTCTACATATTTAAGTATTAAAAGTGACTCTTTTACAATTAGTTCTAAAGAATCATTAAATCAAAACTTTGAAGTGGAAGACCTATATTCTTCTATACTAAATTTATCAAAAATTGACAAAGTAACTGTATTAATAGACCAAGTGGATGCTTTGTCTTTAACACTATCTTCAAACAGAGAACCAATAAACATTATTTTAGAATTTATTCAGTCTTTAAAAAGACTGAATAATATTAACATTGTTATCTCTATAAGAGAGTATGACTTAAAAAACGATCCCTTGTTAAAGAAAATTGATGATACTAATGTAATAACTATGGGTCTAATTCCTGAGGATATTGTTAAATATAAATTGAAAAAAATCATCAAGAAACATGGAGAATTGTCTAGTTCCCTTTTATATTTATTACAAATGCCATTACATTTATCCCTTTTTTTAGAATTAAATTTTGAAGATGCTAGTCACACAACAATAAAAACACTGCAAGATTTATATAAGATTTTTTGGAAACAAAAGATACTTGATAAGACTATAGATGAAAAATTGCAAAGTTCAACTCTAGATTTAATAGAAAAAATTATAATTGAAATGGATAACGATAATAAAGTTGAGGCACCAAGCTTATATTTTGAAGATGACTATCCAGATGCAATAGACTTTTTACTAAGTAACCATATATTGCTTGAAAAGGACAATAAGTTTACATTCTTTCATCAGACATTTTATGATTATATTTTTGCTAAAACCTTTGTGAAATCTAGAAGGTCATTATACGAATATATTCTATCTAGTGATCAATCCATTACAATCAGAGAAAGAATAAAGCAAATTATTGAATTTCTTCGTGCAACAGACTTTGAAAATTATTTAAAGCAATTAGTGGAAATTTTATACTCTGAGCATATTCGATTTCATATCAAATTACTTTTAATTTCATATCTTGGAAATATAGACCATCCTCAAAATGACGAATTTGAATTTTTACAAAAATTATTTCATGAAGAAAGTAAGTACTTACAATACTTTTTAGAAAGTTGGATATCTGTTGGATGGTTGATTCATTTTTATAATGCGGGGTACTTTACTCAAGAGTATTTGGAAACTTACCATTTAAAATATAGACCAGAAATATTTATAAATAGAAACACAGAATTGGTGCTGGAAATCCTCGAACAATACCCTGAAATTGATAGTAGAAATGAAGCTATTACACTAGCATTATCTAGATTAGAATTGTGGAATCCTAGAGCATTTTTACTATTTGAAAACAATTACATAGCAATTAAAGAAGACACAAAGATTAGCCATTGGTACTATGATGTTTTAAACAACCTCATTTCTTATGACATAGATTTTGTTATAGAAAAAACTTTTGAAAACATTTTTGAAGAGATAGACACTACAGATGACTTTGAGAGAAACGAGTTATTAAATCATAATATATATGAGATATTTGAAAAACTTCTGAATAAAGAACCCATCAAAGTTATTAAACATTCGCTAATTGCCATAGAAAAAATTGTTATTAAAACTAAAAATCCGTATAAAATAAAAAAAGCTCACCTAATTGATGATAGTGCTTTTGGTGAGACATCAATGTGGCAATTTGACTTTGGATTATATAATATTTGGCGTTTTTATAAAAAAATACTTGACAACTTATTATTACTAGCTGAAAAAGACAATATGTCTTTTATAACACTATTAAAGCCTTATCAAAACAGTGCATATGTTAATCTATTAGCATTTTCCATTTTTGGTTATTCTGTAAACCCTCGTCAATACAAAAGTTTAATATTTCAATTATTGACGAATGAAAAACTATTAGAAGAAATTGAAGATAGTTTCGATGTTGGATATAAACTAAAGAAATTACTAAAGGTATCTTTCTTGTTATTCAATGATGAAGAAAAAAATGAAATTATTCTTACAATTGCAAAGGTTAACCCAAAATGGGAATGGAAATATTTTTATAAAAAATGTAGTGGAAACTTAAGAGGCTATAAACAATATATTTATTTTTTACAATTACCTATAGATGACATATCCAGATTTGGATACTTAAAGGAATTTCAAGAACTACAAAGAAAATTCCATGAGTATAAAGAGCAAATTCCAAATAAGTCAAATGCTGGATTTGTTGGAACACCTGTTAGCAAAGAAGTATATGAACGAATGAGTTTAACTGCTTGGAAGCAGTCAATGACTGTTTTTGACAAGAAAAAAACCAGAGAAAGCAGTCATGATTTTATGAGAGGTGATATTTCTCAACATTCGCGTCAATTTCAAGAAGAAGTTAAAAGTAGTCCTGACAGGTTCTATTCATTTCTATTTGCAATAAGAGATGATGTTTCTCCAGATTATCTTACTAGTGCATTGAATGGGCTAATAGAAGCTAACTATGATTATAAAAAGATAATTGAATTAATTAAATGCTATATAAATATTGATGATAGGCAGTTACAACAATCAATCATTAGAGCAACAGAAAAATTCATGAGAAATAATATATTTGATCTTGTCTTTATTGATATATTTGAACAATATAAACATATTGAATACGAAGGTTTTAAAAGAGATAAAAAAGAACAATCTATTCATGATCATATTTTAAGTGCAATAAATTCCATGAGAGGAGTTTTAGCAGAATCATTGCCTTTTACATTTAAGTACGTACAACATGATTTGAAAAATAAAGAGAGAGTGTCTAATCTTGTTAAAGAAATAATTACTGATAAAAATAGATATGTTATATTTGGATTGTTAAGAGCTATAGGCGAAATATCTAAAGAGGATAATGCATTATATTTAGAGTATATAAATATGTTAACTAAACAAGATGAATCTGGACAAATCACATTGTATCTTTTAGAACATTTAAATTATTTAGTTCGTAATTCATTTATTACATTGGACGAATTTTATGAGCACCTCAGTACAGCAATTAACTATATTTCGTTATTGAAAGATGATAACGATTCTGACGCAAATGATTATGGTGAATACTTAGGGCTTCTTTTGTTTTTCAACTATGTAAAAGTATCAACTCCAAAGTTTCACGATTTGTTAAAAGCAGGGATAAAAGCAAATGAAAATATTTTAAAAGGTGTAGTATCACAAGCTTTTAACAAAGAGATCACTAGTAATGATGAAACTAGAGTAAACTTAGCAAAAGAGTATGTTTTAAAATACAAAGACAATAAGTCCGTCAGTTGGAGCTATCAATACGAACTGAACAACTTAGAAGGTCTCAATCTAATTGAGACAGATTTTAACTTTGTAAAAAAATTAGCAAAATCACTTAATATTCAAAAAGACTCAAGTCATTTTTGGGAATACTTAAGATATGAATATTATCAAGATTTTAAACAATCAGATAAAATACTTGAAATTATCAATATCTTTTTAAATAATGAAGACACGGCTGATAGAGATAGTTACGGATATAGAGACTCAGAACTAATAACATTTATACTGGAGCTATATAGTCGAGCAAAAAAACAAGCCAGTAAGACTAAATGTTTAGATCTTCTAGACCAATTTTTAATGAGCGATAGATATAGAAATTCTACACAAAAACTATTGGAACAATAAAAAGTATATAACAAAACCTTGAACCGAACCTAGCGGTCGGTTAAGTCAAACGTTATACCCAAGAACCATATATATCAGGAGAATCAAAAAATGCTAATTAATGAGTCAAAATTTATCAAACTTGGAAATGTAAACCAGTTTCTT
>DQSS01000130.1 GCA_015663165.1 Arcobacter sp.
AGCGAAGTGGCTGACGCAGTTGCTTTTTTACTTTCTGATCACTCTTCTTACATTACGGGTGAGACGTTGAAAGTTAATGGCGGGATGTTTATGTAATTTCCGTTTGGAAAATATGTCAATTTGCCATACTTTTTAAATATCAATATATTTTTAGATAGTATAGTAAATAAATAAAATCTATGGGATTAAATATGCTATCACGGAAGAGTCAGTTATCTCAATTGGTTGAAAAATATACTTTATATAAAGAAGAGGGTCGATCAGATTTAAGTTCTGAGGAGACCATACGAACTTGGATTAATCAACTCTTAGCAATTTTTGATTGGGATGTAATGGATACATCACAAATTCTTCAAGAAAAAATACTTTCAAGAGAAGAAAAAGTAAAAGTCTATGCCATAAACTCTACTTCTACAAGACCTGACTATACGTTTAAAGTGGGTAAAGAAAAACTAACTTTTCTTGATGCAAAAGCACTTTCTGTTAATTTAAAAAATGATAAAAAATCAGCATTTCAAATCAAATCTTATGGGTGGTCAATTTCTGCCCCTTGTGCTTTTATAACTAATTTTGAAGAGTTTGCTATCTATGATTGTAGTTATACTCCTATAGATGTACAAGATGCTGATTATGGGCGTATTTATTTAAGTATGGAAGAATATGTAGAGAACTTTGAGCTTTTGGAACAACATCTTTTACGTAAAAATATATGTAATGGCGAGTTAGATAAAATCTATGGCAAAAACATTACTAAAGCTGAAAAAACTATTGATGTTATTTTTGCAGAACAACTCTCTACTTTTAGGCTATCACTTGCTAATGATATTTTACAAAAGAATAGAACTTTAGTTTCTGATGACTTGGAATGTCTCTCTTATCTTACACAAGTGATTATTAACAGGGTTCTTTTTATTCGTATTTGTGAAGCACGACGTATTGAAAAAGAGGGCTTACTTCAAGAGTTTTATACTTTGGGATTTTGGAATCAATTTAAAATCTCTTCCTATAATGATTTCTATGAACATTATGATGGACCACTGTTTGATAGAATTCATCTTTTTCAAGAGATAGAAATATCGGATGAAGTGTTTAGACCATTGCTAGATTTGCTTTACTATCCTTCTCCTTATCGCTTTGATGTAATACCAACAAAATTACTGAGTGATATTTATGAAATATTTCTTTCTAAAAAACTCATTATTGAAGATGACATTGTAAATGAATCATTAAAACTTGAATACATTAAATCTAAAGGAGCAGTAAGTACTCCTAAATATTTAGTAGAAGATTTACTTAAACGAACCATTGTTTCTACAGAACTTTTAGAAAAAAATATGGATGAAATTTTTGATATTAAAATTTTAGATTTTGCTTGTGGAAGTGGTATTTTTCTTATTGAAATTTTTGAATACCTAGAGACACAATTAATTAAAAGTTACAAACAGCACCCTAATCTAAAATATAAAAAACTCTTTTATCAATATGGGGAAGAAATAATCTTAACCATTAAGGGGAAACGGTACATCATAAAAAATTGTATCTATGGAATAGACATAGACCAAGAAGCTTATGAAGTAGCTAAAATGTCACTTTCTTTAAAAATAATTGATAACCTTGACTTTTTTGAAAGCTATCAAGAATTAGGTATTTTTGGAAGTAAAATTTTAAATAGTGTGGGAGAAAACATTAAGTGTGGAAACACGCTTATTGACTCTGACATAATGGAAAAATATCCTCAGATTTTAAAAGATGAAGAGCAACTCTTTAGGACAAATCCTTTTGACTGGAAAAGTGAAGATGGTTTCAATGAAATTTTTCAGAGTAAAGGAGGATTTGACTTTATTGTAGGGAATCCACCTTATGTGGAAGTAAAAAATTACAATGAAGTTTATCCTCTTATGCACCGATATATAAAAGAACAATATGCGACCACCAAAAATGGAAAAATTGATTTGTCTATAGTGTTTATTGAACGAGGGTTTTCATTACTGAATGCAGAAGGAAAAATGGGGTTAATTGTTCAAAATAGATGGTTTAAAACAGATTATGGTAAAAGACTTCGTAAATTTATTACAACCAATAAGTTTCTTGCACAAGTTATTAACTTTGAAGCGAATAATATTTTTAAAAACCGTATAACCTATATTTCCTCATTGATATTATCTAAAGAAGCAAAAAATACAGTAGTCTTTAAAAAAATATCACAAAATATTGAAGAACTCCCATCTACCTTAAGAGAACTATCGCCTTGTGAAGAAAATAGTCAAGAGTTTGATAGTATAGCATCAGAAGTTTTCAACCAAAACCCTTGGAATTTTGAAGACTCAAAGCTTTTAGCAATTACAGCCGAGTTACAGCACAAATTTGGAAGTTTTGGAGCATTTGCAACGGTAAGAGTTGGAATTCAAGTTTTATGGGATAAAGCTTATCACATAAAAGTAAAGAGTATTAATGAGGATGGAACATTAACAGGCGATACAGGAGTTGAAGAAAATATTACTATTGAGGTTGATGCTTGTCGTCCTCTTATTTTAAATAAGAAGTTTTATCCATTTTGTGGCGATGGAACAGACACCTATGTTATCTTTCCTTATGAGATAGAAGAAGGAAAAAGCAGAGCTATCCTTTTTAATGAATTTTCAAATAGGTATCCTTTAACAGGTAATTATCTTAGTTCTCAGAAAGAATTAATTCAACGGAATGTAGAAACTTTTTCTGATGAAGAGTGGCATCTTTATACCAGAGCAAACAATCATCAACGTATAGAACCTAAAGTCATGATTCCTATGACAGCAAATGATACTTTTGCTAACGTGACATTTAATCCCTTAAACTATTGTGATAATGCGAATATGTTTTTTATTGATATTGATAAAAAGTTAGAAGATAATCTCTATGCTATTGCAGGAGTTATTAACTCTACAATTTTTTCAGTTATGGCAAGGTCAATTGCTCTAAAGCAACAAAATGGTTATTTTAAATTTAACAAACAATTTATTGAACCTATTCCTTTTCCCAAAGAAATTTTTGAAAAAAATACGACTTTAGTTTCTACGATAGCAACACTAAGTCAAAGTATTCAAGAGAAACAAGAAGCATTTAAATATGCTATACCAAAACAAAAAAATATTCTTAAAACCATTTTAATCAAACTTTGGAAAGATTTAGATGAGTGTGTATTTGAACTTTATGAATTAAGCGATACTCAAAAAACATTTTTTCTTGATAGGGGAAGAAATATTGATAGAATAGAGGTATTAAATTAATGCATAAGGACATTAGTAAATATCTCAATCAATTATCAGACAATCTAACCATTGTAAACAAACTTATAGTTGGAGCTTATTTAACATTTAATAATATAGAGCTACAACATAATAAACTGATAAAAACTTGTATAGAAGGTAATGATAAAAAAGAAGTAGATGAGTTTACTGCCTTGATTAGAGAGAAAAATGAGAAATTTGATTTTGAAGATTTAATTCGATTATTTGAGATAACGATTCCCTCCGATGATACGGTAAGTAATGGGGCTGTTTATACTCCTAAAACTATTAGAGATTATATTGTTGAATCTTCATTTAGTTCTTTTAAGTTATCCAATTTTAATACACTAGTAGTTGCTGATATTTCTTGTGGTACAGGAGCTTTTTTATACTCTGTTGCTAAAAAAATTAAAGAACAAACAAATAAAAGTTTTGCTCAAATATTTCAAGATAATATTTTTGGTTTAGATATATCAGACTATGCTGTAGAGCGAAGTAAAATACTTTTAACACTTCTAGCACTCTCAGAAGGAGAAGATGAAAAGGTATTTGAATTCAATCTTTATATAGAAAATGCATTAAGTTTTGATTGGCATGTAGAGATTGATGAGTTTAATGGTTTTGACATTGTGGTTGGAAATCCTCCTTATGTGCGGTCTAAACATCTAAGCGTTGAGACCAAAGAATTGATGTCACGATGGGAAGTTACTAAGTCTGGAAATTCTGACCTCTATATTCCATTTTTTGAGATAGCACTTAAGTACTTAAAAAATGAAACAGGTATTTTGGCTTATATCACCGTCAATACTTTTAAACGCAGTCTGAATGCACGAAAATTACGAACATTTTTTTCTTCAAATCAATTTAATCTTTCTATTTTAGATTTTGGAAACCATCAAGTCTTTAGTGAAAAATCAACATATACTTGCATTGTTTTAATTCAAAAAAATCCTAAAGAGAGCATTTTATATGAAAAAATAGACCCACTATCTATATCTCAAAAAAGAGATTTTTCTATGATAAAATATAAATCTTTAGATGATAAAAAAGGATGGTTACTTAATACAAGTAAAATACTTACAAATATTAAACAAATTGAGCGTGTTGGTACGCCCTTAGGTAATAAGTATCCTATAAAGAATGGCTTAGCAACACTAAGTAATGATGTCTTTATTTTTCGTCCAAGTGATGAAGATGAACACTACTATTATCTTGAAAATCATAAGATTGAAAAAGCCATTTGTCGAGATGTGATTAAGCCAAATAGATTAAAAAGTGAAGATGAAATCAATAGACTCAAAGAAAAAATAATTTTTCCGTATCATGACAATGTAAAACAAAAAAAATACAATATTATCTCTTCTAAAATGGCTATACTTGATGAAAAATACTTTCAAAAAACTTACCCTCATACATATGCTTATTTACTAACACATAAAACACAGTTACTAGGTAGAGACAAAGGAAAGTCTTTTAAAAAATATTTATGGTATGAATTTGGAAGAACCCAAGCATTAGCTGACTATGGAGAAAAAATACTTTTCCCCTATATGTCAAGCCAAGCTTACTTTGTTTACAGCGAACAAAAAGATTTACTTTTTTACGCAGGATATGCAATTTTTCTTGATAATATTTCAAAACGCGAGATAGAACTTTTAAAAATAATTTTAAAATCAAAAGTCTTTTGGTATTACATTGAAAATAGTAGTAAACCTTACTCTGGAAATTTTTATGCTTTAGCAAAAAACTATGTTAAAGATTTTGGAGTTTGTAATTTAAATGAAGAGGAAGAGAATTATTTGTTAAGTACAGATTCATTAATGCAGCGGGATGACTTTTTAATGTATAAATATGGATTAGAAAATGAATTTGATTATAGAATATTAGAAAAAGTAGTATAGCTTGAAAATACTCCTCCTCGAAGATGACAAACTCTTCAATGAAACCCTACAAGACTTCTTAGAAGAGGAAGGCTTTGTTACGGACTGCGTGCTTGACCCTTATTCTGCGTTAGATTTGACGTATGAAAATAACTACAACCTTTATCTTTTTGATGTGAATTTACCTTACGAGAGTG
>DQSS01000120.1 GCA_015663165.1 Arcobacter sp.
ATATCTGGGCTTTGTCTATTTAAAAGAACTTGTACTTCTACATTTTGAGGTTTTAAACACTCTTCATCTGTAAAAGCAGGGTTATTAAAATATCCTATTTTTTCTAAAGCATCTATTGCTAATTGTTTATAATCTTCAGTTGACATTTTCGTACTTGAAGTTACTTCTCCACCAATTATTACGTGTTTTCCAGCCACAAATACTTCAGATGCAACTCTTGATTTATTATCACCAATGATAAGTTTATCAACTATTGTATCTGCAATTATATCTGCACATTTGTCAGGGTGACCTGGACTTACTACTTCACTTGTAAAAAGGTATTGCTGTTGGTTGTTGTTGTTTTCCATTTTTGTTTTCCATTTCTTTGTTTTCCAACTAAGTATAAGTTTTGTTTAGCATTGCTATGCAATTGTAAACCTAACAATACTTCGTATCGTTTTCCATCTTTTTGTTGTCCATTTTTGTTTTCAGTTTGAAAAGAAAAATTTTAATTTTAAAGTATGAGTAGAGATATTATCTAAGTTATTCTGATTTTTAGTTTAAGATTATAAATTATATTTTGCTTTAAAATTATCGCCTTTAAATTCAATATCATCTTTTAAGTTCATTTGAAACAAAATATTAGGATTTGTATTTATATCTTTTTTCTTTATAAAGTACTGACAATCAACATTTGTCATACTCAACAAATACTTACTTCCAATATTAAAATCAGATACTCTTTCATTTAAAGTCAGTAAATATTTATTGTTAGTTTTTTTTACTTTATAGTCTGTAGTTATTAAGTCCATTTGAGTTTTGAAGTCTATTATATCTTTACCTGGGATGTGTGTGTTTCCAGTCTTTTTTCTTCTAAATACTAGGCTAATATCAAAGTATTTTTCTATTTCATTTATTGGTACAAAAAGTAAATCGTTTAAAGTTAAGTTATTAAACTTATTTGAAGATATTATCCATTCAACATTTTTTTCTTTATAAATATCTTTTACCCAATTATATAATACTTTATCACTAATATCAACATGAATAGATGCTGTATTTGTTCCTTTATATAAAGAATAATCAGAGTTAAGATGTTTTATTATCTCCATTGTGTTTCTGTTGAAATCATGTTTACTTTTATCACAAAATTCAAATTTACTACCATTTGTTGATAACACAATTTGCCCAGCTTGAGTTGAGCCAAACTTTGCTTCTATAGTTGTAATATCTCGATTTACATTTTGTGCTGTTATAAATGATGTAGTTGAATCAAACCCACCATCCATTGTAAAGTTAATACTAAAATAACTATTTAAAAAATCTGTTGCTTCGTTTTGAAATACTTCCCACTTCTGTAATACCATAATCTTGCCTTTAAAATAAACTAAGGTATTATAGCTAAACAAAACTCAAGAATAAAACAAAGGATACCAATGGCAGCAAATGCAACAATTCATAAAGCATATATAAATATAGCAAATATGGATAAAAACTATTATGAAGAACACAATTTAACATTAGCCCAACATCCATCTGAAAATGATTTACGATTAATAATACGACTAGTTTCTTTTGTATTAAACGCAACTGATACATTGATGTTTTGTAAAGGAATATCTGCTGATGATGAGCCAACTTTATGGCAAAAATCATTAGGTGGGGATATTGAGATGTGGATAGACCTAGGACAACCTGATGAAAAACGAATCAAAAAAGCATGTGGACGATCTGACAAAGTTATAATATATACATTTAAAGAAAATGTATCAAGTACGTGGTTCAATCAAATAAAAAACTCTCTTAATCGTTTCAATAATCTTCAAATAATATATCTTAATATAAATGGAAATATAGAAGAACTATGTAAACGTTCAATGAACATACAGTGTAATATAAGTGATAATGAACTAACACTAATTGATGAAAATAATAGTGTTGTTATTACTCAGGAGATTTATAAAGAGTACAGTTAATTAAAGCTTTTACAAGCCTGATTAGAATAAACTATTCAAATGAAAACAATAAATTATAACAATCAAAAAATAACACCAAGCAAAGTAGTATGTATAGGTAGAAATTATGTAGCTCACATAAAAGAACTAAACAATGAAACACCAGAATCAATGGTAGTATTTAATAAACCAAATTCTGCTATTAGTGATAAGATATATTTTGTATCTGAAGATACACGATTTGAAGGTGAGATTTGTTTTTTGATTGAAGATAAAAAAATATCTGGCGTTGGTTTTGGACTTGATTTAACTAAAGCCAATATACAAAATAAGATGAAAAAAGCAGGACTTCCATGGGAAAGAGCAAAATCATTTGATAACTCAGCAGTGTTAAGTGAGTTTGTAAAGTTTAGTGGCGATATTACAAAGTTAAGACTAGAGTTATATATAAATGATAATTTAATACAATTTGCTTCTTATGATCTAATGATATATAAACCAAAGTTTATGATAGAAGAAATTTTATCTTTTATGAGTTTAGAAGATGGAGATATTATTATGAGTGGAACTCCAAAAGGCGTTGGTACTTATAAGTTAAATGATAAATTTGTTGGTAAAATTTATTGTGAAGATAAACTTTTACTTGAGTCTTTTTGGATTGTAGAATAGTTTTAGAACTTTATTTAAATATTTTTTGGATTTGTTTTAATTAAAGCATTTTTTACTTTAGGTATTTTTGCTCCAACTTTTTCTTCAAGAAATACAAATATTTTATGTATGATTTTAACTCTATCTCGTAAGAAAAATATTGTTCTTCTTGCTCGTGGGCTTGTGATAGTTAAACTTGTAAGACTTAGGGCAACTATAATAGAAGTTGCAGGTATAGGAAGAATCATAGCTATTAAAGATAGTACTAAAATAATACTAGCAATAATAGTTAAAATTAGATCCTTCATTTTATTTTATTCTTCTTCAAAAAATTCATACTCTCCATATGCAAATCCAAGATTTGGTTTGTGAAGTACTTCCATCATTTTTCTGTCTTTAAAGTCACTGAAATCTGCTGTCTTAACAAACTCTGACATTCCAATATCTTCTTCAACAGCAGCCATTGCTCTTGTCTTTAGTGCCATGAAGTATTCTTGCATTTGTATTACTGGTGTATGGTCTGTATATATTCCATGACCTGCTGCATATACTTTTACATCTAGCTTTCTTATATCTCTTAGTGATCTTAGACCACCTTCAACACTACCATCTCTAATTGAAGTAATTCTTTGAGAAAATAGTAAGTCTCCTGCAAATATAACTTTTTCTTTTGGAAAATAAACCATAAAGTCTTCTTTTGTATGAGCGATATAACCTAAGTATAAAAACTTCAAAGTAGTACCATCAATAGTAATAGTAGCATTTTTAGTTACATATTCATCTATACCAATTACTTTAGTTCCTGCTCTATCTTCTTTTGAAATCACTGTCATCATATGTGTAGAAGTTCCTGCAGGAAATTTTTTAGCTTGTGCTTTTGTAGCATATATTTTTCCACCTTGTTCTTTAAGGTAGTTATTTCCAGACCAATGGTCATCATGCATATGTGTATTGATAATAACTTTTATTGGTAAATCAGCAATTTTTTTCATAGCGTTATGTGCTGCTTTTGCATAGTTATACGATGGTCCTGTATCAATAACAATATAACTTTTTCCAGTATTTATCCAATATGTATTTACCATATTTCCACCATTTTCTTTTGATGGTACTGCTACTTCACCTACAAATTGATATACACTATTTGATATTTTTACTGGTTTTAAATCGTAAGCAAAACTAGATACCGTTAATAGTGCAATTAAAATTAAATTTTTCATTTTTATTCCTTAATATTTTTCAGCATCTGCTGGAAAGTTTAAATTTTCTACATCATTTATATATGTATCAATTGCATTTTTAACTATTGATGCTCCATTTATATATTGTCTTACAAATTTAGGTTTGAATTCTTCAAAAAGCCCAAGCATATCAGACCATACAAGAACTTGTCCATCTACATATATTCCAGCTCCTATTCCTATAATAGGAACATTTACAGCTTTTGTTATTTGTGCTGCCGCTTCTTCTTTTACACCTTCTAAAACTATACAAAAAGCACCAGCTTTTTCAATATCTTTAGCATCTTGTATAAGTTGTGCTGTATTTGCTTCATCTTTCCCTTTTACTTTATATCCGCCTTCGCTTCTAAAGTTTTGAGGCATAAGACCTATATGTCCCACAACAGCTATAGAGTTTTGTGTAAGATGTTTAACAATATGAGCTTTTGATGAACCACCTTCTATTTTGATAGCATTGGCATTTGTTTCTTGAAATACTCTTACACAGTTCTTCATAGCATCAGTTTCATTTGTATATGTACCAAAAGGCATATCACATATAACAAATGTATTTTTAGCACCATTACAAACTGCATTTGTATGGTATATCATCTGGTCAAGCGTTGCACTAAGAGTATCTTCTTTTCCTGCAAAACTCATATTTAAACTATCGCCAACTAAGATAAAATCAACTTTGTCATCAAATAGTTTAGCAAAAAGTGCATCGTATGCTGTTATCATTGTAAGTTTTCTATTATTTTTAGCTTTTAAAATCGAGCCAATAGATTGTTTCATAATATAACCTTGTGTAAATTTATGCTAGGATTGTATCGAAAAAAAACTCAAGGATACCAAAAGTGAAAAAATTAGTTGGATTTATTACATCATCTTTACCTGAAAATAATTTTACGGTAGATTTAGCACTTAGTATGCATGAAGCTGGTGTGGATACACTTGAACTTGGAATACCATTTTCAGACCCAGTTGCAGATGGGCCAATTATAGAAAAAGCAAGTCTAAAAGCTTTGGAAAATGGATTCAAACTTGATGATTTATTTGAAGTATCAAGTAAAATTGCTCCACATATGAATACATTGTGGATGGGATATATGAATCCATTTTATAAGTACGGAGTAGAAAATTTTTTAAAAATAGGAAAAGAATGTGGTATAAAAGGGGCTATTATTCCTGACCTTCCTTATGAAGAAGCTATTGTTTATAAAGATTTATTTAAACAATACGATCAAACTATTATAGATTTTATAGCACCAACTACTCCATCAAGTAGAATAGAAATGATTACAAAAAATTCAGCAGAATTTATATATCTTGTAGCATATGCAGGTATCACAGGATCTGGTAAAAAAGAAGATTTAATATCTTTAATAATAGATATAAAAAAAGCAACTACTACACCTGTATATGTTGGTTTTGGAGTAGATAAAAACACAGCATATGAAAAATCAAGAGGCGTTGATGGAGTAATAGTTGGAAGTACTTTTGTAAAACACTTAATAGATGATAGTTTAAGCTACAAAGAAAAAATACAAAACATCACAGCAGAAGCAAGAGAGATAAAAGACAAAATCAATAGCTAAAATCACTTTTAAGTAAGTATTAGTTATAATTCCACTTCTTAAAATGACCCTATCGTCTAGTGGCTAAGGACGTTCGGATTTCCTCCGAAACACTAAGGTTCAAATCCTTATGGGGTCGCCACTTTTAAAATCAATATATACTTTATGTGATAATATCTTTATCTTTGCTTTTTTCTTTCTTTTTAAAACCAGCA
>DQSS01000289.1 GCA_015663165.1 Arcobacter sp.
AGAAAGTAAGCTACTAGCGTCTTCAAATAATAAATATAAATATCTCAAAGTAGGATTTAGAGTTTGTTATGAATTGGATAATAGTCATGACAAATAAAGATAAAAAAATAGCTATATTTTTTGATAGCGATAACCTTAGTGCTTCTTATATAGAGCTAATATACAAAAAATTAGAACTGTATGGTAAAATTTATATTTCAAAATCATATATTGATTGGACAAGTGGAGTAGCTAAAGAATGGAAAAATGAAATTCAAAAATTTGGAATAGAACCGATACAGGTTTTTCCAAATACAAAACAAAAATCTAAAGGACAAAAAAGTGAGAAGTTGAAAAATGCATCTGATATTAAAATTACTATAGATGTTTGCAACCTTATAAATACATCTGAGATTGATTTAATTGTTCTAGTATCTAGTGATAGCGATTTTACTTCACTTGCAATGAATATTAAGTCTAAACTAATAGATTGTATAATATTTGGGGAACATAAAGCTCCGCTAGCTCTTCAAAATGCTTGTACTGAATTTATAAAGCTACCAATTAAAAAGAATAAAAAAAATCCCAATAGTAAGGAAGTTGATTTATTGAAAAATATAATCAATAACATTAAAGATACTTCTGAATATATCTTATTTGCAAAAATTGGTAAAATATTAAAAGAAGAACATCTAGATAATTATACTAAGTATTTTGATGAAAAAAGATGGATAGAAATATTAAAAATAAATTCACGAATATTTGATATAAAAAATGAAAATAGTACATCGAAAGTCAAATTAAAATAGCTTATATATAAATGTATAATTTAATGAGTGGAGAGTGTAAATTATACACTCATTAAACTTTGAGTTAATCTATTCGCATGAACTTCTCCACTGCTCTTGGATAGTTTTGCATATTTCATTGTAGTGCTTATATCATTATGATTCATTAGTTTTTTTATAGTTAAAATCGGTGTTTCATTGATGGCTAAATGAGATGCAAAAGTATGCCTAAGAGTATGTATAACGACTTTTTCTTTTGTGATTAAATTATCAATTTTACTATTAAAAAGTTCATCAAAAACTGGTTGTAACTTTCTATAATAATATTGATTTGTATAGTTTTGATTTTGTGTAGTTTGAAATAAAAACTCATCATTTGATATTTCAAGGTTTACAATAAATTGTTTTAATTCATTATATAGACTAATATCAATAAATCCGTAATATTCACTTTCATTTTTAAAATCATATAGCCGTATAGTGCCATTTTGCTTTAAATCTTTTGGCTTTATATTACAAAGTGTTTGTAATCTTCCACCAGTTGTTAATCCTAGCATTACAAAATAAAAAAGTACTTTATCTTTCTTCAATTTTTCTTTTAACTGTTTTATCTCTTTAAGTTCAAGGTATCTTACTCTTACATTATCTACTTTTAAATTCTTAACATTAATACAAGGATTTTTATCTACTAATTCATTTTGCATTGCCCAATTAAAAATAGCATTTAATTGTCCTATTATAAAATTAACAGATGCTGGAGCTAAAATTTTAATCTTTTCTTTTTGTATAGTACTTATTTGTTCTTTTGTAATTTTATTCATAGGAACATCACCTAAAGTTGCTTGGATATGCTTTTCCATTCTTGCTCGTGTCTTTTTGTTTTGCTTATTATGTAGTTCTTTTTCATCATAAAATTTTAGTGCAATTTCATTTAGTGTTAAAACATTCCTCTTTGCAACTTGTGGCAAATCTTCTCCAAGTCTTAATTTAGTAGTAATCTCATTTCTTTTTTGATTGCAAAAAGCTTCTCTTATTCCTTCTGAATGTAATCCTATCTTAAGCCATATTTTCTTATGATGCTCTTTATAAGTTATATCGTATGCTTTATCGTTATTTTCTAAAACTCTGTAATATACTCCAGTGTATTTTTTAGACTTTATTCGTTTACTCATATTATACCTTTTGTTTTGATACCCTATAGCTACCCTAATAATGTAATTATATGTATTTCAATGAATTTATATGTAGTATTATAGCAAAGATAAACTTACTTAAAGCCTTTATATGTAGGCTTTAGTAGGAAAATGGAACTATATGTAAATATAGTTAAGGAGAAGACATGCTACTTTATCAAGGTGTTATTGCATTTGAGTTGTTTACTGATACTAAAGCTACAGATGAACTTGTAGAAATAATGCGAGCTGGTCTAAAGTCTTAAAGTATGATAGGATTTGGAGTATATAAAGATTTAAATTGGGAAGATTTATCTTTAGAATACTTATATGGGCTATCTGATAGCAACAATGTTTTAGCTATTAAAGAAATACAAAGGCGTACAAGTCTAAGCATTGAAGAACAAAAAGTTGGCTTTGGTAAACATATTGGACTTTTGTGGATTGATTTGGATATATCTTATCTAAACTGGATAATATCTACTATGGATCCTATGAGTGATAAGGCTCTTTTGGCAAATGAAGCAATTGAATATAAAAAGTCAATTCAAGACTTAGATCTTATATATGATAAACAACATACATATGAAGATGATGAAGTTATCATACAGTATGACTAATTTTTAGTATTTTTTTCCAACCACTTAGAAATATTATCTAATTCATTTATATCTTTTGGAGAAGTTTTTGTAATATCTGCAAAACTTTTTACACCCATAGATAATAAATATTGTAAATTATCATCAAAAGAGGCATCCTCTAGTATAAAAATATTATCTTTATGCACTTCAAATAAGTATCCACCATTTGGAATTGGTGTTTGAGATAAAGTAACTGTATAATGGTCTTTCATGATACTTTCTTTTTGAGAATACATTAGTCCTATATTGTAACCTTGTGAAGCAAAGCCTTTTACTACAACTACAAGTACTTTGTTTTCTCCTTGCTTTGAAGAATTAAATATACCAATTATATCTTTTAGTGTTGAGTATACTGGTATCTTAGAAAACAAAGCTTCAAAAATATTTGCTAATCTAGTTTCCATTAAATGACCAACTACATATAATACAAATACCAAAAGAACAACAACGATAAGTACCCATAAAAATTCATTGTGTTCTGGAGCAAACCCAACTAATCCAAATATACTATTAGCAAGCATATCTATTTTATTGTATACCCATAATATAATCATAATAATTGCTACAATTGGGAGTATCCAAAATATACCTTGCAGCGTTACATCAAAAAAGTGTTTAAGTGGTGATTTTTTCATAGTATTTCTTTTTGTTAGATTTTTAAAATAATAACTATAAAAACAAATTAATTATTACTTTATAATAAAGAGATAGAAATGTATACTCCCAGATAATGAAATAAAAATAGTTCTAGTTTGTTATTTTGATTTAGTTATTGAGTGGTACCAGCAGCCGGACTCGAACCGGCACGCCTTACGGCAGCTGATTTTGAGTCAGCCAAGTCTACCATTCCATCATGCTGGCACTAATTAATCAAGTTTACATAAAAAAAGCCTAGCTATAATAGCTAGGCCTTTTATTATTAAAGTATAAATTATGCTTTAACAGCGTCTTTTAAAGCTTTACCAACTTTAAATTTAGCAACTGTTGTAGCTGGAACTTGTACTTCTGCACCTGTTCCTGGTACTCTTGCAACTCTAGCAGCTCTTTCAGATGTAGAGAAAGTTCCAAATCCGATAAAAGATACAGTTTCTTTTTTAGCAAGTGTTTCAGTAATTGTTTCTAGTGATGCTTCAAGAGCAGCCTTAGCGTCTTTTTTAGATAATCCAGTTTTTGATGCAACAGCGTCGATAAATTCAGCTTTATTCATAATAATGTCCTTTAGTTTTTAATTGATAGTACTTTATAATATTAAAGCTTATATATAGCTAAAAGCCCCCTATTATTAGTAGTTATGATATAAAAAAGCTTATTTTAGTTTAAAAACATTGTGATATAATGTTTTTTAATAAATTACTAAGGAATGAAGTGTCAGAAGATATACCACATATACCAGTATTATTTGATGAAGTTATAAATGTATTTAAAGATATAGAGTCTGGGTATATTATAGATTGTACTCTTGGCTACGGTGGACACTCACTTGGAATACTAAAATCAAATGAAAATATCAATCTAATTGGCAATGATCAAGATGATGAAGCTCTTGATTTCTCTAAAAATAGATTGAAAGATTATTCTTCAAGAGTGACTTTTAATAAAGGCAATTTTAAAGACGTAGTACCAAAGTTTCAAGATAAAAATATTTCAGGTATATTAGCTGACATAGGGGTATCTTCTTTACAACTTGATAAGCTTGATAGAGGCTTTAGTTTTAAAAGTGAATCTTTGGATATGAGAATGGATCAAAATCAAAGCTTAGATGCTTCAATAGTTATAAATACATATTCACAAAAAAACTTAGAATATATATTAAAAGAATATGGTGAAGTAAAAGAGTATAGGAAAGTAGCTTCTTTAATAGTTCAAAATAGACCTTTTTCTACTGCTAAAGAATTAGCATTATTATTTAGTAAAAATCTATATAAAGGTAAACTACACCCAGCAACTTTACCATTTCAAGCTATAAGAATAGAAGTGAATAATGAACTTGGTGTATTAAAAGACTTATTTGACAGTATAGAGAACTCTGATATATCAAATTGCTACATAGCTATCATATCTTTTCATTCACTTGAGGATAGAATCGTAAAAAATTATTTTAAAAGATGGACTCAAAAATGTATTTGTCATCCTTCTTTGATGAGATGTGAATGTGGAAATAACAATCAAAGAGGTAAAATTATCACTAAAAAGCCTATTGTACCTACAGGAAAAGAGATAAATATAAATGCAAGAAGTAGAAGTTCCAAGATGAGAATTTTTAGATTTGACTAAAGAGAAGATGGCATTTAAATTAACTTCTAAAAATTCTATCCAAATAGTATTTACTATTTTGATTTTTGCACTAGTTGTATTTATACCAAAAATATATCTAAGGAATAATATATATTATGTAAGTAAAGATATAAATAGATTATACTCTCACTATATATCACTAAAAGAAGAGAATAAATTTCTACAACAACAACTAGAAGACGCAAAGTTTAAAAATCAAATATCAGATTCTTTAATGCTTCAAAAACTAGATGAATAGCTATCTTATTTTAACTAACTTATTTTTTGATATTTTATAAATCTTAGAAGATATTTTTTCTTCAAAATTATCTTTTGTAAATACAACTATATCACTATTGTTTATAGCGTATGTTTCATAGAACTCTTTACTTGTCTCATTTGCTGATGTAGAATACATAGAATCAAACTTGTTTAGAAAATTATGATGTGATGAATTAGATGAGATAACTCTATAGCTATTTTGATTTGGATATATAAATGTTGTATTTTTTGATTTTCTGACTTTTTGTTTAAAGTTATTTGGAATTCTTGTGTGTGTTTTTAGTTCATTGAATGATGAAACAACTTCAAGTATTTTTTGAGAATTTGGTCGTTTTTTGATACTACTTAGTTTTTTATCATTTGAAGATAAAAAACCAACAGTGGTATCTGTTTGGACTAAATATATTTTATTTTTAGTCAGCTAAAAACTCTTGTATAGATTTTGGCACAAGTGTATTGTTCTTTTGTGCTGCTATTGCTTCAATAGATGCTAAAGCACCTGAAACAGTAGTAACATAAGGAACATTTACTCGAAGAACAGTTCTTCTGATTGCAAGCCCATCTTCTTTACTAGTTTCTTCACCATCGCTTGTGTTGATTGCCATTACAATCTCTTCATTCATAAGACTATCAGTGATATTTGGTCTACCTTCACTAACTTTAAGAACCTTTGTACACGCTACTCCTGATTCGTTTATGGTTTTGTACGTTCCACCAGTTGCAACGATGTCAAATCCTAACTCAACAAATTGAGAAGCTATTTTAGGAGCAAATTCTTTATCTAAATCAGCTAAAGATATAAATACTTTCCCACCATTTGTAGGAAGGTGATTTTTAGCAGCATCTTGTGCTTTTGCAAATGCTTCACCAAAGTTATCACTAATACCCATGACTTCACCTGTAGATTTCATCTCAGGACCAAGAATAAGATCTGCACCTGTAAGTTTGTTGAATGGGAAAACTGCTTCTTTTACTGAAACATGTCCTTTTAACATAGGAAGTAATAAATTAGGAATTTTTTCATTTGTAACATTTACAATTTTTTCATCTTTGTCGTATGCTTTTAATGCAACTCTTAAAGGCTCGCCCCACATAACTCTAGTAGCAACTTTAGCCATAGGAATTCCAGTAGCTTTAGAAACAAATGGTACAGTTCTAGAAGCTCTTGGATTTACTTCTATTAAGTAAATTTTTCCTTGGTGTATTGCATATTGAGTATTCATAAGCCCTATTACACCAAGCTCTAATGCCATAGTTTTTGTTTTTTCTTCAACTTCTTTTAGTAATTCATCACTTAAAGAGATTGGAGGTAGAGAACAAGCACTATCACCTGAGTGAATTCCTGCTTCTTCAATATGTTGCATGATTCCACCAATATATACATCTGTTCCATCACTTATACAATCAACATCAAGTTCGATTGCTCTATCTAGGAACTTATCTACAAGTACGGGTGCATCATTTGATACAGATACTGCTTCTGCCATATATTGAGTTAATTCATTGTCATTGTAAACAATTTTCATTCCTCTTCCACCAAGAACAAATGAAGGTCTTACTAGTACAGGGTATGTAACTCTATTTGCTATCACTAAAGCTTCTTCAAGAGTAACAGCTGTTCCATTATCAGGTTGTAAAAGTCCGGCTTTTTTAACAAATGTAGCAAACTTTTCTCTATCTTCAGCTAAGTCAATAACTTCAGCTGTTGTACCAATAATCTTTCCTCCTATATCATGAATTGCATTTGCAAGTTTTAAAGGAGTTTGTCCACCAAAGTGTACAATAATACCATCTGGATTTTCTTCTTCAATTACTGCTCTTACATGTTCAAAGTCAATTGGTTCAAAGTATAATTTATCTGACGTATCATAATCTGTACTTACTGTTTCAGGATTACAGTTATACATGATAGTTTTTACACCTATTTCATTTAATGCAAAAGATGCATGACAACAACAATAATCAAACTCAATACCTTGACCAATTCTATTTGGTCCACCACCAATTATTAAAACTGTTTTATCATCATTTTCTTCTTTTTCCACTTTAGGTAGTTTTGTTATGTTTGTAGTTGAGTAAAGGTATGGTGTAAGTGCTTCAAATTCTGCAGCACATGTATCTACTTCATTATATTCTAGATTTACACCTAGATTTTTTCTAGCATCATAAACATCATCTTCTTTTTTACCAATAAGTGAAGCTATCATCTCATCACCAAAACCAAATGTTTTCATCTTTCTTAATAATAATTCATTTGTTAATATTGTATCCTTAGCTTCTTTGATTTCATTTTCTGCATCAAATATTTCTCTTAATTGAGACAAGAACCAAGGATCAACAGCACATATGTCAAATAATTCTGCGTCTGTAAGTCCATATCTCATACCATCCATGATGTATAGAATTCTACTTTCATTTGGTCTTCTGATTTCTTTTTTAGTAGTTTCTAAGTCTTTACCCATGCTGTTAAATCCAGTAAGTCCAGTCTCTAAAGAACATAAAGCTTTTTGCATAGATTCTTTAAATGTTCTACCCATAGACATAACTTCACCTACAGATTTCATACCTGTACTAAGTGTTGAGTTTGCATTTGGAAATTTTTCAAATGTAAATTTAGGAATCTTTGTAACAACATAATCAATTACCGGTTCAAAAGAAGCAGTAGTTCCAGTAATATCATTGTCAATTTCATCTAAAGTAAATCCAACAGCTAGAAGTGTAGCAACTTTAGCAATAGGATATCCAGTAGCTTTAGAAGCAAGAGCAGAAGATCTTGAAACTCTTGGGTTCATTTCAATAACAATCATTCTTCCTGTTTCAGGATTGATTGAGAACTGTACATTTGATCCACCTGTATCAACACCAATTTCTCTTAAAATATCAAAAGATGCATTTCTCATATTTTGATATTCTTTATCTGTAAGTGTAAGAGCAGGAGCAACAGTGATACTATCACCTGTATGAACACCCATAGGATCAAAATTTTCAATAGCACATACGATTATACAGTTATCTTTATTGTCTCTGATAACTTCCATTTCGTATTCTTTCCAACCAAGCATCGATTCCATAATTTCGATTTCGTTTATAGGACTAGCTGAGATACCTGCTTTAGCAAGTTCTTTAAACTCTTCCATATTGTAAGCAACACCACTACCTGCACCTGCAAGTGTAAATGAAGCTCTAGAAATTACAGGGAAACCTATCTCTTTTGCTACTTTCATAGCATTTTCAACCGTATAGGCATTGTCACTTTTTGGTAAGTCCATACCAATTTTAATCATTGCTTCGTTGAACAGTTGTCTATCTTCACCTTTTTTGATAGCATCAGGATGAGCTCCAAGGAACTCTATACCATCAAGCATACCTTTGTCATACATAGTTATAGCAACATTAAGTGCAGTTTGTCCACCCATAGTTGGTAAAATAGCATCTATTTTTTCAATCTCAATAATCTTAGCAATCATATCTTCAGTGATAGGTTCTATATAAGTTCTATCTGCAAACTCTGGGTCTGTCATGATTGTAGCTGGATTTGAATTGATAAGAACTACTCTGTATCCTAGTTCTTTTAGAGTTTTAGTAGCTTGAGTTCCTGAGTAATCAAACTCACAAGCTTGACCAATAACAATAGGTCCTGAACCTATTAATAAAATAGACTGTATATCTTCTCTTTTTGGCATATATATTTTCCTTGATATTTTACGTTAAAATTTTATGATTATAACTAAAATATGCTTAAAAAAAGATGATATAAATTTACTTAATTATTCGTTTCTCAACACATCCAAAACATCTATTTTAGTTGCTTTATAAGCAGGATAATATGAAGATAATAAAACAATAGCAATAGAACCAAATAGTATAGATAGAAAATCAACAGTATCTAAAACTAAAGGTAGTTTTGATGTACCATAAACATCAGCAGGAAGTGAGATAATATTGAAGTTTTCAAGTATATACATACCTGAAAATCCAAGTGTAACTCCAAGAGCAATTCCGCCAACACCAATAATTGTACCAAGTTTTAAAAATATACTTTTTATTTCAGCACTTGTAGCACCCATAGAAAGCAAAAGTGCTATCTCTTTTCTTCTACTCATAACTGTCATAAGTAGTGAAGATATAATATTAAGTGAAGCAATAAGAATGATAAGCATAAGAACGATAAACAAAGCTTGCTTTTCTAACTCCATAGCTGAAAAGAAGTTTCCATTTTGTTGCCACCAGCCTACTACTCCTACACCTTCTCTTTCTAGATATTTTTCTAATACTTTTATATCTTCCGTTGGGTTTTCACTAAAGATATGTATACCATCGTAAGTATTTTTATCTTTTTGTAATACGGTTTGAAGTGCTTCTATAGATGTGTATAAATATGCTCCATCATAAGAAGTTAGACCTGATTTAAAACTATTTTTATATACAAATCTTTTCATCTTTGGCATCATAGAAAAACCACTTGGGTTTAGCGTAGTAAAATATAATGTTAACTTTTGATTTTCAAAAATAAGTAGATTGTCTTTGATGCCTTGACCTATAATTAAATCATACTTATTTAAGTTATTTACTTTATCTGCTGATTTTTTATAGATTTTATTTATTAAAGATTCTCTTTTTGGGTCAACTCCAAATATCATTCCTCCACTCATTTGACTATCACCTTGAAGCATAACCTGTGATGATAAATATGGAGAAAACATCATATTTGGAAATTTTTGCTCTAATTTTTCTAATAAATCTTTATTTACAGTATTTTCAAACTCAGGGTAAATACTCAAAGGATAATTCATAGTAAATAGTTTATCTTCAAATTCTTTTGCAGTTCCATTCATAATAGCCATTGCAAGTATCAAAACCATAACACCTACAGAAACTCCTATAAATGCAAGTATCGCACTTATACTTATAAATGGATTTTTATGATCAAATTGAAGATATTTTTTTATTATAAAATTTACTAGCTTTTTATTCATCTATTTTAAAACTTTAAATCCCTCTTCTAAATCTAGACTTCCTTCGTAAAATGCTTTTCCAACAATTACTCCAGCGATATTGCCATTGTCTTGACAGTTTACAATATCATTTATATCTTTTACTCCACCAGATGCTATAGTATCAACACCACTTGCAAGTGCAATCTCTTCTGTCCAGTTTACATTTACACCACAAAGCATACCATCTTTAGATATGTCAGTACAAATAATAGCTTCAACACCAGCATTTGCAAATTCTTTGGCTAAATCTGTAGCTTTCATAGTAGACACTTCAGCCCAACCTTCAACTGCAACCATACCATCCATAGCATCTATTCCAACTGCAATTGGATACTTTGAAGCCATATCTTTTACAAATTGTGGATTTTTAACAGCAATAGAACCCAAGATAAGTCTATCAACACCAAGTTCTACATACATCTTAATAGTTTCTTCATCTCTTATTCCACCACCAAGTTCTATTTTCATATTACAATTTTCTCTAATCTTTTTAATCTGTTCTAAGTTCGCAGGCTCACCAGCAAATGCACCATTTAAATCAACTATATGAAGCCATTTAGAACCTAACTCCTCAAATCTCTTAGCAACCATCCAAGGCTCATCACTATATATCTTTGCACTTTCCATAAGTCCTTTGCTTAGTCTTACTGCTTTTCCGTCTTTTAAATCAATTGCTGGAAGAATATCCATTCTTTTTCCTTTTTATTTATATATTTATAAAGTTTTTTAGTATTTGTATACCATTGTCATGTGATTTTTCTGGATGTGGTTGAAAACCATATACATTGTCTTTTTGAACTGCACTTACAAAGTCATATCCGTAGTGTGTAGTTCCAAGAACATACTTATCATCTGTAATTGCATGAAAAGAATGAACAAAGTAAAGGTATGGATTTTCTAATCCATCAAATAGTTGTGAGTCTTTGTTGAATATTTTATTCCATCCTACATGAGGAACTTTGTGTTCATTCATATTCATCTTTGTTTTATCAAAAGATACAACTTTACCAGGTACTAGTCCTAGACCTTTTGTATCTCCAAACTCTTCGCTTGATTCAAATAAAAGTTGCATACCAAGGCATATTCCAACCATTGGTTTACCTGAAGATGCAAATTCTTTTACTGCATCATACATACCAGTTTTATGCAAAGAGTCCATAGCATCAGCAAATGCACCAACTCCTGGAAGTATTACTCTGTCGTATTTTATAAGTTCCTTTGGATTTGAAACTATATCTGCTTTTGCATCTAATAATTTACAAGCATTATAAACGCTTGCTAAATTTCCCATATTGTAATCTACTATTGCTATCACATATTATCCTTGCTTGAATATTAATGAAAGGGTAACATAAAATTTGTATTAAAATGCTTATATAAATTCATCACTTGCTAATTGGGCAAGATCCCAAAAAAGTGTATTTAGTAGTGATTTATTTTTTATTTTTCTATTTAGTTCATCCATATCGTCATTGAATTTTTCAATGTATCTAAATATTTTTCTAAGTACATGTTCATGGTCTTCAGTATAGCCTTTTGATTTAAAAGCTGATGTAAGTATTTTTTCACTAAATATTTCTATCTTATCTAAGATATCTATATTGTTTACAACTGAATAAGAAACAAAAGTTTCATCTCCTCTAAATTTCTCACAAAGCCCATCAAAGCAGCCTAGTTTACTCATAAATCTTTTATCTTCCAAGAATTCTTGATTCATATATCTTAAGACTTTATATCTTATTTCATCTTCAAATATTAAGTTTATAACATCTAAAATAAAGTATTTATTGTTTTGTAGTATTGGTGCATATTGTAGGTTATCTATATTTCTAGTAGTTGCTATAATAGATATCTCTCTATCGTTTTTAAAACTTTCTGGCATGTATTTTAAAATAGGCTCATTTTGAGTGAAATTATCAGTTTCTTTTGAAACAGTAACTAAAGCTAAGTTTCTACTTGCTTTTAATCTTTGACTTAAATACAAATATGTTCTATTATATTTTACTATTGCTTCTTGTGCAAATTCAAGATTATCTAATAGTTCTGGGGAAACATTCTTTAGTATATCATCACCCATATTATATTGATGAAGTTGATGATTCCACATATCTTTTTTTGCTTCATTATTAGCATCTACCATACCTGAAGATATACCTAGAAGTCGTATCATAAGTGATTTGTTGGAATATGCATCAAATGGAATAGCAGAAAGCAAAAGCTTTTTATCGTTATAATAATTTATACTATTGAATATATTATTTATAATTTCTTTCATGATTTATTATATCTTAGCATCACTTAGTGTTAGTGCAAACAATACTTCACATTTGTTATTTTGTAAAATTTGCTTAGCTTCAAGCAGTGTATTTCCTGATGTTATTATATCATCTACTAAAATAATTTGAATATTTTTTTTTCCAAAATACTTATAATTTCTTTTGTTTTTTCTTCTAAATTCTAAAGATTTACCTGCATATTTTACTTTGTTTTGTGCTTTTAGAGTATTGTATATCGGCTTTATATTATTTGATTTTAAAGCTTTTACTAGTATTGAACCTTGTGAGAATTGATGAGAGTTTACATCGTCTACACTTATTGCATATACCTGTGAATTGTATGTGAATTCATTTGCAAACTTTTTAAAACTAAGATTTGCAAGTATTTTAAATACCCTATCTCCGTAAAATTCATATTTTGTATTTATGAGTTCTTTTATCTCTTTGTATTCGTAAAAACTATGAACTTTAAAATCATCTTCTAATATTCTAGTTTTAAAGTTTGGTTTTAAAAAACAATTTTGACAAGCCTTGCATATTATATAAACAGATAAGTTTTGACATAAAATACATCTCAAAAGAGCTCCTTTAGATTATACTTTTATAATATATCCAAACTAAGTTAATAATATCAATAAAAAATAATACTATACAGGTATATTTTCAAAACAATTTATAAAAACAAGGATAATAAAATGAGTACAATTATAGTAGAAAAAGAATGTGGGTGTTTCAAAAGAAGTGCTTTTGAAAACAATATGTCGTTTGATTCAAAAGATGATGCTTTATTTCAAGTAGGAACTATGGTAAACCATATGAATGATAAGTTTTGTCAAAAACATACATTTGAAGCAAGAGAAGATGGCGATAACTTTTTAATCTCTGTAAATATGAAATCAGCGGAGTCGGCTGGTGGATGTTGCGGTGGAGGACACTGTTCTTAGAACAAATTAAATAAGGATTTTTCCTTATTTAGTCTTATTTTGTAGAATTATTAAATCTTTTAATTGCGAAATCTCAACTCTTAATTTTTCAATTTCAAGCCTTGTATGATCTTCACTTATATGTATTTCATCACGAATATGCTCCTCAATCTCATCTGAATCTTTCATCTCACCCATTGCATCAACAACAACCGCAATAATCAAGTTAATCATAATAAATGTAGTAATAAGAACAAATAATATAAAGAATACCCATGAAGATGGATACACTTCCATAACAGGTCGAGCAATACCCATAGACCAAGACTCAAGTGTCATAATCTGAAACAATGTATAGAATGTCTCCCCTAAAGTTCCAAACCATTGAGGAAATTTCTCTCCAAATAGTTGTGTGGCCATGATTGCAAAGATATAAAATATCAAAGATAACAATGCACCAATAGATGCCATACCAGGAATAACTTGAACCAAAGCCATAACAATCTTTTTCATTTGAGGTATAACTGTAATAAGTCTTAAAAGTCTTAACACTCTAAGTATTCTAAGTATCTCAAAACCAGCACTCGTAGGAATCAAAGATATAGCAACAATAGTAAAATCAAATATACTCCAACCATCTTTAAAGAATGAAACCCTATGAACATAGATACGCAAACTAACTTCAATAGTAAATATTGAGATAACAAAAACATCAAAAAGGTGTAAATACACACCATAATCAGCCATAATACCTTTAGACGTTTCTAAACCCATTGTAATACCATTGATAATGATTAGACCTATTATAAAGTTTTGAAAGTTTTTACTTTCTACGAAGTTTTCGATTTTGTTATACATATAATTTCTTTTTTTGATTTTTATTGTTGCAGTTCGTTTCTAAATTTATCTTGAAGCTTGAGTAGTTCAATTTCACTCAAGTTAAAGGCGGAAGGAAAATTTAAAGTAGGAGCTTACATGAGCAAGTGAGTATTTTAAATTTTACTGACAATGCAGTAATTGTGGGAAAGTGGACTAGTCAAGCTTCAAGACTGCCATGAAGGCTTCTTGGGGTACGTTGACCTTTCCTATTGACTTCATTCTTTTCTTACCTGCTTTTTGCTTTTCAAGTAACTTTTTCTTTCTAGATATATCTCCACCATAACACTTAGCAGTAACATTCTTACCAGTACTCTTTACAGTTTCTCTAGCAATAATATCTTTACCAATACTAGCTTGAATAGCTACTTCAAAAAGTTGTCTTGGAATTAGTTCTTTTAGTTGCTTAACAAAAACTCTTCCTCTACTTTGTGCTTTTTCTTCAGGTACGATGATACTAAGAGCATCTACAGGTTCTCCAGCAACTAAAATATCAAGTTTCTTAAGATTTCCCGGTCTAAACCCAGTAACTTCATAATCAAAACTTGCATAACCTTTTGTAGTTGATTTTAATTTATCATAAAAGTCTAGTACTATTTCATTCATAGGAACATCATATTCTAATAAAACTCTTTTATTGATATAATCCATTTTTATTTGGATTCCTCTTTTATCGTTTAGAAGTTTGATAACATTTCCCAAATATTCATCAGGAACTAAAATAGTTGCTCTTACATAAGGTTCTAAAATAGTTTCAATTTTATTTACTTTTGGCAGTTCATAAGGATTTTGAATAATTAAATCTTCACCATCGGTTGTAAGTACTTGATATACAACGGTTGGAGCAGTTGCTATTAAGTCAAGATTAAATTCCCTTTCCAATCTTTCTTTGATAACTTCCATATGAAGCATACCCAAGAATCCAGTTCTAAATCCACTTCCAAGAGCTGCTGAACTTTCTGGTTCAAATGAAATCGAACTATCATTTAAACTTAACTTTTCTAATGCATCTCTTAAATCTTCAAATTTATCAGTGTCTATTGGGTAAAATCCAGCAAATACAAATGGCTTAGCAGGTTCAAATCCATCAATAACTTCAGCTGTTCTATTTTTTGCATCAGTCATTGTATCACCAACTGCAATTGCTTCAGTTGTTTTAAGACCAAGTACAACTATACCTATTTCACCAGTTTCAAGTTCATTTGTTTTTTCTTTTTTGATTGGGTGTGGATACATAAGGTCTAATACTTTATGTTCAAAACCTGTATTCATCATTCTTAAAAGCTGACCTTTTTTGATGCTTCCGTCATAAACTCGTACAAGAGCAAGAGCTCCAAGGTAGTTATCAAACCAAGAATCATAAATAAGTGCTTTCGTAGGTGCATTCTCATCACCTGTAGGTGCTGGTAATCTCTCAATGATAGAATCAATCAGCTCTTTAACTCCAAGACCAGTTTTTGCAGAGATAAGATTATGCTCAGTACAATCAAGTCCAATAGCCTCTTCTGTTTCTTCTAAAACCCTAAGAGGATCAGAAGATGGTAAATCTATCTTATTTACAACGGGCATAAGTGTAAGATCATTTTCCATTGCAATATAAACATTTGCAATAGTTTGAGCCTCGACACCTTGCGTAGCATCAATAATAAGTAATGCACCCTCAGAAGATACCAAAGATCTACTTACTTCATAAGAAAAATCAACATGTCCCGGAGTATCAATAAGATTTAGTATATATTGCTCTCCATCTTTTTCATAGTTAAGTCTAACACTTTGAGCTTTAATCGTAATACCACGCTCTTTTTCAATATCCATAGTGTCCATAACTTGTGCAGACATCTCTCTATCGCTTACTGAACCACACTCTTGTATGATTCTATCTGCTAGTGTACTTTTACCATGATCAATATGTGCTATAATACTGAAGTTTCTTATTTTACTTTGCAATTGTTTTCCTTATGTTATAGCCTAATTATTTAATAATTTTAGCTGTTACTCTTCTGTTTTTTTGTCTATTTTTTGCTGTATCATTTGTAGTTAAAGGATTATCTTCACCATGACCAACTGTAATAATTCTATCTTCAGATATTCCCATACCAATTAGTACTTTTTTAGCTGAATTAGCTCTTTTTGTTGATAATGCTTTGTTATATGATGAAGAACCTAAAGAATCTGTATAAGCATCAATTGAAACTTTTGATGATGGTACTTCGTTTAAATATGAAACATACTTTTTAAATTTATTTAAATCACTTTGTTCAATTTGTCCGCTATTTGTTTTAAAATTGATATTTAAGTTCTCTGGAGAAGTTATCGCATCATCTTGAATCTTACAACCATTTGTATTTACTTTTGTACCTTTTGGTGTGTTATAACATCTATCATTTTCATTTGATACACCATTAGAATCACTATCTAATATAATAGCACAACCCATTTTGTTTACTTTTATACCTGATTTTGTGCTAGGACAGTTATCATTTATATCAAGTACTCCATCATTGTCTGAATCTAAATCAGCCTTAGGAGCTTTAGTTGGTGTAACTTCATTTTCTTTTGGAGTATCAATTGTTTTGCTATTTCCACCAAAAGATATAGTTAATCCAGCTGTGTACATAACATGCTTCATACCATCAAATCTTAACATATGTCTAGCATCTGTTCTTAAACCTACAGTATCATTAAATGCATATTTTACACCAACTCCATAATTGAAGTAAGGATCATTTGCAGATAATGAATTGCTTTTTTCGTATCCTAAACCAACTAAAGCATATAGTTTAGTTTTGTTAACAATTTCATATTCTTTAACTTGATTAACAAATACTCTTGAAATATCAGTTTTGTTATTAGTTCCAACATAGTTTTCATCTGATGAGTGAAAAACACCAAATTCTGTAATATCAAACTTACAGTCATCACCTCTTTTTAAACCAAATGTTAAACCAATTGCATTATGGTTTTCAAATGTTTTATGCTCTTTTGTGTCTACATGAGCTCCTAATATGCTTACTTCGTATTTAGTTTCATTTGCACTTAGTAAACTTGCAGCTACTAATGCTGATAATATTATTTTTTTCATTCTTACTTCTCTATTTTTCTCATTAATTCGATATTATATATCTCAAATTGTTTTCTATCTAATTTCTATTCTTAAATATACTAATCTAATAGCATACATTAACCAGGGATCCTTTCTTACATTAATAAAATAACTCTATATAAATATTGATTGTATAGATTCGTTTGTATAAATTCTACTAATTGTTTTAGCTGTAATATCTGAAGCTGTTAAAACTGTAATCTTATCATGTGGAGCTTTTAAAGGAATAGTATCAGTGATAACTAACTCATCTAAAGCACTTGCTGTTAATCTTTCAAAAGCAGGACCACTTAAAACGCCATGAGTACAACATGCCATTACAGATGTTGCACCTTTGACTTTTAATACATCAGCAGCTTTTGTTAATGTACCAGCAGTATCAACCATATCATCTAATATGATTACATCTTTACCTTCTACATCTCCAATTATATTCATAACTTCAGAAACATTTGCTTTTTCTCTTTTTTTATCAACTATTACAAGATCTAATCCTAAAGATTCTGCATATGCTCTAGCTCGTGCTACCCCACCAACATCTGGAGATGCTATGATAGGATTTTTAAGATTTTTAGATTTGATATATTCTACAAATAAAGTAGACCCAGTAAGATGATCAACAGGAATATCAAAGAAGCCTTGAATCTGAGCAGCATGTAAATCAAGAGTTATAACTCTACTAACACCAGCAACCTGAATCATATCGGCAACTAACTTAGCAGTAATAGGAACTCTTGGAGCTGCTTTTTTATCTTGTCTTGCATAACCAAAGTAAGGAATAACAGCATTGATAGTTCCAGCACTTGAACGCTTAAGTGCATCAACTATAATTAGAAGTTCCATTAAGTTATCATTTGCAGGTACACAAGTGGGTTGAATAATAAATACATCTTGTCCTCTTACAGACTCAGGGATGATTACATTTATTTCACCGTCACTAAATTTATTTACTTCAATATCAGCTAACTTTTGTCCTAAAGAATCTGCAACTTTTTGTGCAAACTCAGGATTTGCTGTTCCACTTATTAATTTATATCCACTCATGATTAAACCTTATTATTTTATATTTATTGCGATTATATCTAAAATCTACTTGATTTTTAAATATTATTTTATAATGATTTTTCAACTTCTATTAAAGCTATAACACCATCATACATATCTTGTACACATTGAACTTCTGTAACGCCCAGTCTTCTTTTATTTGAAATATCAAAAACTCCGCCAACACTTTTACTATGCTCTCCATCTATTCCTCTTATTTGAAGAAAATACTTATTTGCTATTTCTTGAAACCTATCCATATCATTTGAAAGATTTGGAAGTTTAATATGAACACTAGCTCTCATTGCTGTTCCTAGGTTTGTAGGGCATGATGTGATATATCCTAGGTGTTCACTATAAGAAAAAGACATTTTCTTTTCTAGCTCTTTTACAGCTTTTATAAGTCTTGCAAATACTGTTTTAATATCTCCACCATTTTGCATAGATATAATTCGAAGTTCATCTTCTTCATTTATCCAGACTAAAAAAGTTTTATTATCGTTATGATATATTCCCCTACTTTTTGGCCAATCTCTATTTAATCCTGCAGTTTCTAAAAATCTGTCGCCTGCTTTAAATAAAAAATGATCTTTGATAAGAGATGAACTTATTTCTTCACTCATACCATCCAAAGAATAATATGTCCCCTTAAGGTCGTCTTCTAAACTACTTAACGCATTAGATACTATACTTTCAACCTCTGCTCTTTGTTTGATAGATATAGATGTACCTAAAGGCATATTGTCTAAGTTTCTACCAACTCTTATTCTTGTAGATACAATATACTTATCTAAGTCATCGTTTAATGGAGCATCTAAATCATCAACATTTAGATTGCTTTTGTGTGTATCATCTTTTGTAAAACCGTGATAATCTTCAATAATCTTATCAAATAAGCTAGCAAATACAGTATATGATTCTTGGTCACCTACATATGCACCTATTCCACTATCTGGGTTTTGAACCCCTGAGTTTATTGCATTTTCTAGTGTAAAATTATTTAAAGTTTTTTTATCTTTTAATTCTTCAAAAACATCCTTTGTAAGATATTTTCTCATTAAAGATTTATGTTCAGTTGTAAAATTTGGATAGTTCATTATATTTCCTTAGTTGTTTTTGATGACAGTACCAATTCCTTCACTTGTAAATATTTCAAGCAATAAAGAATGTTCTATTCTACCATCAATAATATGTGCTTTTGAAACACCAGCTTCAACAGCTTCAAGACAAGCATCTACTTTTGGTATCATACCACCATGAATAGTTTCATTTTTCTTATAAGCAATAATCTCTTCTTTTGTAAGCGTTGATAACAACTCTTTATCTTTATTTAAAACACCTTTTATATCTGTCATAAATATTATTTTTCTAGCTTTTAAACTACCGGCTATTTTACTTGCTGCTAGATCTGCATTTATATTGTATCCTGGATGTCCAAGCTCGCCACCTGAAGCGATTGGTGCTATTACAGGAATAAATTTCTCGTTTAGTAAGTTTTCAATAACACTATTATTTATAGTTTCTATTTCTCCAACTAGTCCGTATTTTCCACCAGCTTTTGCAGATGCTGTCATAAACTTACCATCTTTTCCAGTTAGTCCTATAGCAGTTCCACCGTGCATATTTAGAAGGTTTATAATCTCTTTGTTTATATTTCCACTAAGTACCATCTCTACTACTTCCATAACTTCTTTAGTTGTAACTCTAAGACCATCTACAAATTCACTTTTGATTTCTAGCTTTTCAAGTAGTTCATTTATCTTTTTTCCACCACCATGCACAATTACAGGTTTGATTCCTACCATGTAAAGTAAAATAATATCTTGTGCGAATCTATTTTTTAATTCTGTATTTATTTGAGCTGAACCACCATATTTGATTACAAATATTTCATCTTTATATTTTTTGATATACGGTAATGCTTCAAGTAAAAGCTTAGCTTGTTCGATTTTTTTTTGCATTTTTTATCCTTATGGATTTGTGATTTTTTACATTATATCTAAAAAAGCATTTAAGTTATATGTTTATTTTACAATATATATTTTAAACACCTATACAATAATATAAATAATTTTATTGAAATGTTTCAGTAATGATTCCACTACCTAAAACTTTATCTTCATCATAGAAAACAGCAACTTGACCAATTGCAACACCATATGCACTCTCTTTAAGTATTATACAAGCTTTATCATCTTTTATTTCTACTGATGCCTCTATAGCCCTGCTTCTATAACGAAGTTTAATAGTAGCTGTAAAGTTTAAATCCCCTATAAACATATTCAAATTGTTAATTATTACTTTGTTTATAATTAGATCTTCTTGTTTTCCTACGGTTATAGTATTGTTTGCTTTATCTTGTGATATTACAAAATGTGGCTCATGTGCACCATGAACATAAAAGCCTTTTCTTTTTCCAACTGTATAATGCATATACCCCTTATGATGTCCAATTTCTTTTCCATCTTTACTTAGCGTTTTACCTTTTAAGTCTATATTTGTATGCTTAGATAAGATATCTGTATACACTGTATCCACAAAACAAATCTCTTGACTTTCCTTTTTTTGTGATATCTCTTTAAGTGCAGGTATCTTTGAACCTATCTCTTTTATCTGTTCTTTTGTATATACACTCATAGGGAACATAACTTTAGGAAGAATAGATTTATCAATTTGAGCTAAAAAATAACTTTGGTCTTTTGTTAAATCTGTAGCACAGTATACAAATTCTCCATCAGTTTTAGCATAATGCCCAGTAGCAAGAAAATCTCCGCCTAATCTCATAGCTTCATTCATCAAAGCACCAAACTTTATAGTTCTATTACATTTTACGCAAGGGTTAGGTGTAACACCATCTATATAGCTTTGTACGAAGTAGTCGTATACTTCTTCTTTAAACTGAGTTGTTAAGTCCAATACACTATATTTTATACCTAAGAAGTTACTTACTTTTTCAATAGATTCTAAGTTAGCTTCATGATACCCTCTAACTGTTTCATGGAGCTTCATATAAACACCCTCAACCTCATAGCCCTCTTTTTGAAGTAAATAAGCTGTTACACTACTATCTATTCCACCACTCATACCTACTATTATTTTTTGTTTTTTATTATTCATATTTATCTCTATAATTTTATAATCTTAGCACCAAAACCACCTTGAATAGGTGGGGCATCTGTGTAAGATCTTAGTTTTGGGTATCTATCAAGGAACTCTTTAACAGCATACGCTAATTTTCCCGTACCAATACCATGATACACAAGTACTTCATCAAATCCATTTATCAAACAATCAGATAAAAATATATCAAGATTCTCAATAGCTTCATCTGCTCTTTGTCCATGTAAATCAAGCTTTACATGTCCACCTTTAGGTTTAGCGACACTTACTCTTACTTTTGGTACTGCTTTTACTTTTACAGGATTGCCACTTCTTCTTAGTGATTTCATTTTAACTTGTATCTTCATACCATCGTCACTTTCAAAGTAGACCTTTGAGCCTTTGATTGATATAATAGAACCTTTTGTTGAGTTATATTTTACTCTATCTCCTACTTTGAAATTTACAATCTCTTCTTCAACTTGTACTTCTTTTACCCCTTGAAGCTTTTTATGGGCTTCATTTAGGTGTCTATGGGCTTGTTGCATTATTTTTGTTTTGATGGCTTTTTTTGCTTCACCTGTAGCACTTTTATAATCAGTATGTAAAGAATTTTTATATTCACTTAGTTTTTTATCAATACTTTCTTTTTGTTCTTGTAGATTTTGTTTCAATCTATTTGATTCTTTTATATTGTTGTCCAAAGCTTCTATTTTCTTCCTGTATTCCATCTCTAGTGTTGAACTTCTAGCAATTAGGTCGTTTAGTTTATCTTTGTCATCTCCATAAACTTCTTTTGCTTTATTTATAACATCAAGTGGTATACCGTATCTAAGAGCTGTTTCAAAAGCAAAACTTTGTCCAATAGTACCTTGAAGAAACTCATAAGTTGGTCTTCTATTTTTTTCATCAAAAATTGCAGCTATTAGTTCTACTTCATCATGTGCCGCCATAAGTGAAGCAAGTCTTTTATGATGTGTAGTAATAACAATCTTAATATCTTTTTTCATAAGCTTCTCAATTATAACTTTAAACAACGAAGCAGCTTCATCACTATCTGTTCCTAGTTCTATCTCATCAACACCTACTATTGCATTTGTTTTATTAAATAGTTTTGAAAATTCTACCATACGACCTGCAAATGTTGATATATCATTTTTTACACTTTGTGGGTCATCAAGTACAGCTATGATGTCTTTGTAATGTCCTACTTTAGTATCTTTATGTGCTCTATAAGGAATAAGGTATTTAGAAAGATATGTTGCACTAAGAAGTGACTTTAAAAGCATAGTCTTTCCACCAGCATTTACCCCTGTAATCATAATAACACTCTTTGAAAAGTCAATACTCACTGGCTTTGCGTTGTGAAGTGCTGGGTGTATGAAGTCTACTAACTTTTCTATCTTTTTAGATTTGTTTGGAAGTATAAAGTTCTTGTCATCTATTTTTGAAAATTCTACTCTTGAAATATAGTGATCAAACCTATCAAATTCTTTGTTTATAAAAGATAAAAACATAATGTGATTATTAAATATATCTGAGTATTCTTTTGCTATTTTTAAAAGCAATTCTTCTTTTTGATTTTGTAGTTCTTCTTGTCTTTGTTTTAGCTTTTCAACACTATGTGGAACTACATAAAAAAACCCAGCATTACTTCTATCTAATACCTTAGCTTTTAGAGATGCATTGAATCCAGCTCGTACTAAAATAGTTTGTTGTCCATGTATAAAATGTACTTGATGATCTATTAGATATGCTTGTAATTTTTTATTTCCCATTACTTGATATAGAGCATCTTTTATAGACCTTTTATTATTATACAAGGCATCATTTATCATATCGAAGTCTTCGTTGATTCCTTGCTTTATATCTCCCTTATCATTGAAGTACTCACATATTTTATCTATTTGTATTGGAACTATTATTTTATTTATCCATTCTTCTAGTTTACTTTCAAGAGTAAATCTTTGTATATATTTAAAGTAGTTTATGATTTTAACAAACTCATATATTTCATATAGTTTCAAATCACCTTTCTTTTTTAGATGCATGATTTGATTGTCAAGGTTATTTACTTTTGGTGGCATCTTAAAAGTATAAGTTGATATCTCATTTATAAGTTTAAAGTGTATATTAATATCACCTTCTAAACTAATAGATTTTTCTCTTGCAAACAAAGATTTTAAAGATTCAATATACTCTTGCAAATCCAATTTATTTATAATATTTTTAGACATTCAACTACTTAGCTTTTGGTCTAAATACTTTTATAACTTTTTCATCGCATTTCATAAAAGGTCTTTCCATAAGATCTAAACAATACGGAATAGCAGGAAATACTGCATCCAAACATTCTCTTATAGATTTTGGTTTACCAGGAAGATTTACTATTAAAGTTTCATTTCTAAGTCCTGCTGTTTGTCTTGAAAGAATAGCAGTTGGTACAAACTTTAAAGACTCTTGACGCATAAGCTCTCCAAATCCTGGCATCATACGATTACATACAGCTTCAGTTGCTTCAGGTGTAACATCTCTTTTTGAAGGACCTGTTCCACCTGTTGTAACTATAAGTGAACAGTCTTGTTTATCTGCCATTTTTATCATAGTAGCTTCTATAATATCTTGCTCATCAGGAATCACAACATAAACTTCTTCCCAAGGAGATGTAAGATAGCCATTTAATGTATCAATAATTGCTTTTCCACTTAAATCTTCATATATACCTTGGCTTGCTCTATCACTTACTGTTATAATTCCTATTTTCATCTTTTACCCTAATCTATTATTTTATATTTGCGATTATATCTAAAGTACATTTTACTAAAACTTAGTTATATACTTTAGTGGTATTAATACACTATCTCGTTGTTTGTATCCATGATGTGGAACTATTAATCTTTTTGTATTTAATTTTATATTTGTATTATTATTTTTAATAAAAATTATGTCGTTATCAAGTGTTCTTGGTGCATCTTGAAAGCTTCTTTTTCTTTTAAATCTATTCTCATATCTTTGCATGGCATCTAGTACTCTTAGCGGAGATAAGTTTGTTTTAAATACTATAAGTGCATTTAGAAAATAGTTTTGCTCTAAGAAACCAAAAGGTGGGTTTTTTAGTAGTGGTGAAGTTTGTACGATACTAAACCTTGAATCACTTTTTAAATCTAAAAATAGTTGATTAAATATTTTTTTTGTATTGCCTATATTTCCGCCTATTCCTATAACTACACTATATTTTTTATTTGATGTTTTTTTACTTTTATACGGAAAGTTATTAGTAAAGTATAAGTTTAATTCTTTAGATATTCTTTTCTTCATTCTCTTTTCTTTTATCGTTAGTTATTTTATATACAAATGAAAATATCTCTGCAACTGCTTTATACATAGTATCAGGTATCTCTTTGTTTATATCTATTTTTGATAGTAATTCTACCATATCTTCATCTTTTTTTATAGGTATGTCGTTTTGTTTTGCTACTTTTATAATATTTGATGCGATATACCTTTCTCCTGAGGCCACTACTTTTGGTGCGTTACTTATATCTTTGTCATAGCTTAGGGCTACTGCTTTTTTATTTTCCATTATACTTTGATGTCCAGTCCGTATTGAGAGGTATATTGGCTATATGCTTTTATCTCTTTACTTTTATCTTCTTGCTTTATATAATCAAACAAATACAGTGATTGCAGGTCTATTTTAGCTATTTTTAGATTTTGTCTTAAAGATTGCAAATCATTTTGTATTTTTTCTTTTAATATCTCTTGCTCTATAAAAAAAGATATTGCAAGTTTATTTGGATTGTCAAAAATAAGATTTATTTTTATATGTCCATAGTACTTAAACTCTAAGCTAATTTGACATGTGAAATTATCTTCTTCATTTTGTTTAAAATTAATATCTCCATCTTCTAAATCATCCCAAGAAAAAGGAAGATAGCTATGGTTTGAATTGTCACTTAAACTATACAGTTGATAGTATTCTATTTGATTTAGTAGTTTATTGTTTTGCTTAAAGGCTTCACTATCAGGCTTTAACTCTTCACTTATACTTAAAAGCATTGCTTTCACATCACTTATGATATTTTGTTTTATTTCTGTTTTAGTCTCTGCATTTAAAGATGTAGATAAATTTTTCAAATATGACTCTAGAAAAACACCACTTTTACTTAACTGTTGTTTTAATACATTGTTGTCTATATTTTTTATATCAACATGTGAATTTTTTAGTTTATTTACTAACTCAGCTTTTACATTAGTATTTTCCAATATTTTAATCAAAGTTTTTACTTCAGAAGAAAAGTTTTTGAATTCTTTAAATATTGTTTCATTTTTTAAAGTATCCAAGATAGCTTTACTAGACTTATTTTGACTTACTAAGTCATTTAGCAAGCTTTTTAATACATCTTGTACATTCTTATTCTTCAAAGATTCAAATAGATTTGCAGTATTTGCATTTGATGCATTATTTTTCAATTCTTTTAGACTATCATTGATAGCAGTATTTTTTGTACCACTAGATATAGAATGTAATAAACTTTGCATAAGTACCTCCGTTAAAGTAAACACTATTTTTGACAATGCAGAAAGCTTTAGATGAGACTTTATGCCTTGCTCTTTAGGGTGCTATTTTAAGCCATCACCTTTCATCATTTTAAATCTCAAATTACCTACGGGTAGTTTACAATTTAAAATAACAAAATCTGATGGC
>DQSS01000222.1 GCA_015663165.1 Arcobacter sp.
ACTTTTAAAACATTCCGGATTAGCTCAGTGGTAGAGTAGATGACTGTTAATCATTTGGTCGCTGGTTCGAATCCAGCATCCGGAGCCACTTCAACATAAACCACAATAAAATATAATTTAAAACAATATCCTAAGAACTTTGTGCCATTTTTGTGACACTTTTCTCCTAAATTCAACTCATAAGTGTAACACACTTACATAAAATTATGTCACTATTTTATTTAAGATTTAATTCATAAAAAAAGCTAGAAGTAAAAACTCCTAGCTTTTTAAAATCTGTATTTAGTAAACTAGTTTACAGCTACTTGTACAGATGTACCTTCCCAGATACCGTGCTTAGTACAGTAACCATGAGCAACAAGATTTAATTTTTTTCCTGTAGGAATAATTGTAAATGTTGTTGTATTATGAGCTTTAGTATTTCCTAAAGTTCCTGGTACATATGAAGCTTTAGCTAACATAGTGTCTCCATTGAATAATGTTACAGATTCAATATAGTGATCAAAATCATCTGGATGAGTATATTCGTTACCCATTTTAACAGTTACTTCAAATGGCTCACCAGCTGTTGCTGTGTCATTACAGTGAATAAATGGACTATGTCTATCTATTAAATCTTTCTTTGCTTCTCTTTCTACTTCGTCAATGTTTGTATACATATTAATTTTTGGCATATTATATTCCTTTTTTATTTTAGACTTTTGTCTTGTGAAAGTATTGTACTATAAAATAATTTAATGTAAAAGCATATTTAACAATTTAATTTTATTGTTTAAGAAATAAGATACTTTTTATCTTATTTGTAATATTCATTGAATAAACAGCACTTTAAATCTCTTTTGGTATAATGTAACATATTATAATAAATGATTTAAAAAGGTAAAGATAAATGCTAGTAGCCCCTTCAATATTAAGCGCTGATTTTGGAATATTAAACGATGAGATAACTGCAATTTGTGATGGTGGATGTGATTTAATTCATGTAGATGTTATGGATGGACACTTTGTTCCAAATATGACTATTGGTCCTGTTGTTGTAAATAGTGTAGATAAAATTGCTACTAAACCTTTAGATATACATCTTATGGTTGAAGATAACAATTTCTTTATTGATTTATATGCTCACTTAAAACCTGAATATATATCTTTTCATATAGAAAGTGAAAAACATCCTCATAGAATCATACAAAAACTAAGAGCCTTAGGAATCAAACCTGCTATAGTTTTAAATCCACATTCAACTCCTGAATCTATTGAGTATTTACTTGAAGATTTAGATATGGTTTTACTGATGAGCGTAAATCCAGGATTTGGTGGTCAAAAATTCATATTATCTGTTATTGAAAAAGCTACGGCATTAAAAAAACTTATTCTCAAGAGAAACCCAAATTGTCTTATAGAAGTAGACGGCGGAGTAAATCATAAAAATATACAAGACCTAAAAGATGCTGGTGTTGATATCGTTGTCGCTGGATCATACGTATATGGTGCAGATGATTATTCTAAAGCTATTAAAAGTTTACAAATATAATCTATGAGAGTTAAAATTTGTGGCATAACAAATCTTAAAGATGCACTTGATGCTATAGACGCAGGTGCCAATGCACTTGGATTTGTATTTTACACAAAAAGCAAAAGATATATTGAACCAAGTGAAGCAAAAAAGATTATTTCACAACTACCGCCATTTGTACAGTGTGTAGGATTGTTTGTTAATGAAACCGCTTTAGCTGTAAATAATATAACAAAAATATCATCAATTGATATAGCTCAGATTCATTTTGAAGCTGATGATAGTTTTTATGATGACTTAGAAGTAAAAAGCATAAAAGTAGTAAGAGCTAAAAGTAAAGAAGATATATTGAAACATAAAGAAAAATATAGAATAGTAGATGCCTTTGTAGAACAATATGGGGGTGAAGGTAAAAGACTAAATCTTGATTGGTTTAAAGATATAGATTGTTCTAAAATCATCCTTGCTGGTGGACTAAATGCATCAAATGTTGATGAAGTTAATGGATTTGGTTTTTACTCATTGGATGTAAGTAGTGGTGTTGAACTTGAAAAAGGTCGTAAGAGCAAAGAAAAAATGAATGAATTTATACAACTAACAAATGAATTATGTAGATAAATTAGTTTCTAAACTATTAAAAAGCCCATTAACAATAGATGCATTTAATTCTATTTTAGAAAGTAGTGATACTTTTTTCAATAATGTAGACTTAGAAAAAGAATTGATTATTTCAAATGGTTTGCCTTTATTTTTTAATAAAAATGATGTATCACTAAAAACTAAAACTACTAAAATTGAAGATCAAGTATTTTGTATAGTTGATATAGAAACAAACGCAGGTAACGCACAAGATGGTCAGATAATAGAAATAGGTGCTATAAAATTTAAGAATGGAAAAGTTATAGAAACTTACCAGTCTTTAGTAACGGCAAAATCAATTCCATTAAAGGTCCAAGAAATTACAGGTATCACTCCTGATATGCTTGTAAATGCTCCAAGCCTAAAAACTGTACTAGAAGAGTTTAAAATATTTTTAGAAGACGATGTTTTTGTTGCACATAGTATAGATTTTGATTATAAGTTTGTAAGCGATAGTTTTAAAAAGTATGACTTAGGTGAACTTTTAAATAGAAAACTTTGTACTATACAACTTGCGAAACGCACTATAAAATCGAAAAAATATGGACTAAGATATCTAAAAGAAAAATTAAATATTGATGTAGCAAATCATCATAGAGCTTTCGATGATGCACTTAGTACTGTAGGTATTTTTAAAAAATCCTTAAATAACCTTTGCAGAAATACTATATATACAGAAGATTTATTAAAGTACTCCAAAACAGCTGAATCCAAGGAAATAAAATGTTAACAAAAAATGATTTTTCAATATTTATTTTAAATCTTACAAAAAACAACTCTCCAGTACTAGCAGATACAATGTTAGGGTATGGCTATAAGTGTATTTCAAATACCATAATTGAAGATTCATATGAATATATTAAAAACAATATAATAGATTTGATAATAATAAATACAGATAATACACTTGCAAATGAAATAGATATTATACAAAAAATAAAAAGTATATCTAGCACTAATATTATATTTCTATCATCAAGCATGAGTGAACAATACAAAGAAGAAATAGTAAAACTAAAATTATTAGATTATAAAATAAAACAAAATAATATTATTACGATATCTTCAAAAATTGACACCTTAGTAACAAAACTGATATTAAACAAAAAAGAAACAATATTGGTAATAAAAAAGCCAGATGAGAAAAGAATAGTCATAGAAAATATGCTAAAAAATAGAGGATACAATATAAAAGTTGCCCAAAATGGTGCTCAAGGATGGAAAGAGATAGATAAATCAGCAGAAATATCTATGATACTTCTTACTCCTCGAATGAATGATATGGATTCTTTAGAAATAATTACAAAAGCAAAAAGAAAATTCAATTCTGATATGCCAGTTATTGCTTTAAATGAAACTTATGATTCTTTGGAAATAAAAGAGCATATGTCAAATGGCTTTTGTGATTTTATTATTACGGAACAACTTGATGAACAGTTTCATTTAAAAATTGATTTGTGGATAGAGAATGTTAGACAAAAAAGAGAAATTGATATTCAAAAAAGTAAATTGATTGAAAACTTAAATAGTTTTAAAGCTTTATCAAATGCCACAATTGAAGGTCTTATTATGTTTGAAAATAACATATGTGTGGATGCAAATGATGAAGCTATTAAATTATTTAAATATGAAAATAAAGAAGAATTAATCGGCAGTAATATTTTAAACATAGTACCAACCAACCTTACTTCTTATGATAAAGAACAGCTTTTAAAAAACGATATTGACCATGAATTGGAAATAGAAATGAGAAAAAAAGATGATACTGTATTTCCAACCCATCTAAAAGAGAGAAATATAGTTGTTGATGAAAAAAAGCTAAAGATTATTGCTGTTCTTGATATGACAGATATTAAAAGAAAAGAGCATCTTTTAAATCAACAATCAAAAATGGCTTCTATGGGAGAAATGATGAGTAATATTGCTCATCAATGGAGACAACCACTTACTTCTATTTCTATTTCTGCAAGTAGTATAAAGTTAAGTCAAGAATTAGATATGCTGGATGAAAATGAAATTGATGAGCAAATGGATAATATTATTCAAAGTACAGTGTTTTTGTCAGATACAATAAATGATTTTCAAAATTTCTTAAATAATAAAAATACAACAGAAACTTTCAATGTTCAAGATGTAGTTTCTCAAGTACTTACACTTGTAGAAGGTAACATTAAAAGCCACAGTATAAATATAATTGAAGAATATCAACATAAAAATAAAATGTTTGGAATTAAAAATGAATTAATCCAATCAGTTCTAAATATTATAAATAATGCAAAAGATGCTTTAATAACAGGAAAAGACAAAGTAGTGAAAATATCAACTTTTGAAGATGAAAAAAATGAATTTACCACATTAAGTATACATGATAGTGCAGGTGGAATACCTAAAGATATTATTAATAAAATATTTGAACCATACTTTACAACTAAACACCAAGATCAAGGTACTGGGTTAGGTTTATATATGACATATAAAATGATAGTGGATCACATGTCAGGTAAATTAGAAGTTTCGAATGAAAAGTTCACACTTGAAGAAAAAGAATACTTTGGGGCAAATTTTAAAATTACAATTCCAAACAGCATATAAGCTTACTTTTAGGTAAATTTTGAAATTCACCTTAAAAACTCTTTAAATTTTGTTATTTTTATGTTACAATCCATTTTTTTAAATAAATATAAAAACACTCAAGGGAGATAGATATGAGAATATTAATAGTAGAAGACGAAAGTACATTAAATAGAACATTACAAGAGGGTCTTGAAGATTTTGGTTATCAAGTTGATATAGCTGAAAACTTTAAAGATGCAGAATACTTTATAGATATTAGAAACTATGATTTAGTTTTAACTGACTGGATGTTACCAGATGGTGATGGACTAGAGCTTACTAAAATAGTAAAAAATAGAAGTTCAAGAACTTCTGTAGTTGTTGTAAGTGCAAGAGATGATAAAGAAAGTGAAATCAAAGCTCTTAAAACTGGTGCTGATGATTATATTAAAAAGCCATTTGATTTTGATGTTTTACTTGCTAGAATTGAATGTAGACTTAGATTTGGTGGAACTAGTGTTATAACTATAGATGCATTAGGAATCAATCCAGATGAAGAAAAAATCACTTATAATGGTGTTGAGATTGAATTAAAAGGTAAACCTTTTGAAGTATTAACACACCTTGCAAGACATAGAGATCAAATTGTTTCAAAAGAGCAATTACTTGACGCAATCTGGGAAGAGCCTGAATTAGTTACTCCAAACGTTATTGAAGTTGCTATTAATCAGATAAGACAAAAAATGGATAAACCATTAAATATATCTACTATTGAAACAATCAGAAGAAGAGGATACAGATTTTGCTATCCTCCAAAAGTAGAATCAGGAACAGAAGAATAAAATAAAATGAGTAAGCCAAGTATATACAGAGAATTTTCTGCTAAACTTATTCTTGCTACTTCAATTTTTACAATTGTTATCTCTTTTATGTTCTATGGTTTTACAAAAGCCACAGTATATGAAGAGATTACAGACAACTTACTAAACAAAGCAAAACTTATCCATAAAGTGAGTATAAATTCACTTACAACCAAAGAACAGCTAAAACTTATAGTAGAAAAAAATATCGAAGTTGACTTGATTCAAGTTTCAAACTTAGATAAATTTGCATTTAGAGAATACATACAAAATAAAAATCATTATATAGAACTATTATATCCTTTTGATTTATCAAACCACACTTTTATCAAAATTACTAAAAATATAAACAGTACAGATGATATGTTAAAGAAAATATTTTCAAATGTATTTATTCTTGGACTTGGTGGTTTAGTTATGATTGTACTTTATGCACTTGCTGTATCCAAGACACTTTTATATCCTATTATAAATATCACAAATAAACTATCAAATATGAATGAAAATTCTCTTACAAAAATAGAAACAAAAAAACTACCTAGAGAGTTTTTGCCTCTTGCAACATCAATAAACAACTTAACAAAAAAGATTGAAACATATGTAAAGTATCAAAAAGAGTTATTTATAGGTGCAGCTCATGAGCTTAAAACTCCACTTGCAGTTATAAAACTAAAAAGTGAAGTTGTACTTTTAAAACCTCGTGATGTTAAAAAATATGAAGAAACTTTAAGATTATTTATAAATGAAGTAAATGGTATGGATAAAATGGTAAGTTCAATTTTAGATGTAGGGAGACAAGAAGGTGCTCAATTTGAAAAGCCTATAGATTTAGATATCGTTGACTTTATGAATTCTAAGATAAATAACTATACTCTTCTTGCGGGTGAAAAAAAGATAAATATTGTTTACCAATCTTCAATAGAAACATTCTTTACTATTATTCAACCAACGCTTCTAAATCAAATCTTACAAAACTTTATACAAAATGCTATAAAGTTTACAAAAGAAGGTAAAACAATAACTATCATAATTCATAAAGTTGGTGAGTTTGTAAATATTGAAGTGCTAGATGAAGGTATTGGTATCGATGAAGGTATTGATTTATTTGCTCCATTTAAAAGAGTAGGAACATCTCAAGGTGCTGGTCTTGGATTGTTTTTAGCCAAAAGTGCTACTGAAGCTATTGGGGCTGAGATTACTATTCAAAATAGAACAGATGGAGTTCAAGGAACTCTTGCAAAACTAAAGTTACATAGTAACCCTACTTGCTCAATACAAGCTCCAAGATCTAGAAAAATATAATCGCTATTTAGTTATAAATAGCGTTATGTTCTATCTTAGTACAAAAGTTTTGCACTGCTTTCATACCTGATTCTTCTGCTTTTTGCATAGCTGCATTGTTTACTAAACCTAACTGTGACCAAACATACTTTACATCACCTCTTGTAATAGCGGCATCAACAACAGCAGATATAACTGCCGGTTTTCTAAATATATTTACTAAGTCAACTGAAAAAGGTATTTCAGCTAAACTTCTATATACTTTCTGTCCTAAAATTACATCTTCTTTTGGGTATACAGGATATACTATAAAGCCATGATTTATAAGATAGTTTGCAACTTTATTGCTTGCCTTTGTTGTATCAGGACTACATCCTACTAGAGCAATTGATTTTGTATTTTCAAAAATTTCTTTCATCTCTTCTTTGTTACTGTTTACTGTAGGAAATTCACATTCCATATTTATCCTTTTTTTTAAAGTAATACTCTCTATTTGTAAATGCATAATACACTAAATATACTTACTATATTATTTTAATACACTGAGCAATTAATATTAATACTTATATTTTAATATATTAAAATTACTTTATCTGATATAATAAAATATGATTATATTAGATTTCGAAACAAACTCAACAAACGAACATGATGTTATAGAAGCTGCTGCAGTAAAAATAGAAATTGTTGATAATACGTATGTCGTTAAAGATAAATTTCACAGATATTATTTATCAAGATACCCTGTAAATAAATATTCTTACGAGATACATAAACTAACCCCAGAGAAAATACAAAACTATAGAGATAATCAAAAAATAAAATATTCAACATATTTTAAAGAAGATGAAGACTTTGTAGATTTTTGCAAAGGTTGTACAACTCTTGTAGCACACAATATAAGTTTTGAACTAAGACATTTATATGGACTAATTAAGTTTGAAAATCACTTTTGCACAATGAAAGAAAATAAACATATTGTAAAAGCATTAAATAAAAATAATAAAATTAAAAACCCTAAGCTAGATGAAACATGTAAATATTATGATATTGATTTTGATCCAAACAATTATCATAGTGCAACTTATGATGTAAGTAAGACTTTTGAGATATTAAAGAAAATGCCCAATAGTGTAACATCTAAGTAAGATTGTTACTAAAAGTAATCTTTTAGTATAATTTCTACTAATATTATAAACTAAACTTATTAAAGTCATATCACATACTTAAGTTACTAAATTTGTTCACACTATTAAGTATTTTTCAGATTAAATTTTAGTAATAATGATACAATTTTCTATATTCTTTAAAGAATGAAATAAAAACTCAGGAGACAAACATGAAATTAGGTAACATTTTACTTGCTACAACATTATTATTAGGTGCTGCGCAAGCTGCAGATTTTGTAAGTTATAAACAACTTACTAAACAATTAAAAAAGGCTTCAAAAGCTGCAGGTGAATTTGCAACTGCAAAAGAAGTTAGACATGCATTAAAAGCTAAAGATTGGGCTGTAATTGATGTAAGAACTATGGAAGAATGGCAAGCTGCTAGTATGAAAGGCGCTTACAGAGTTGGTAGACAATCACCTGAAAAAGCACTTGAAACTATAGTATTAGATGATAATGATAAGTTTATAAAAGATAAAATAATTGTTGTTTGTAATAGTGCTTCAAGAGCATCTATCGAAGCTGAAACATTTAAGAAAATGGGATTCACTACTGTTAAAATTTATGATATGTATTCTTGGATTGATGAGTGTAATCCTGTAAATACTGGTTATTCTAAGAAAAAAGATAAAAAAGGTACTAAAAATAAATTTGGTATGTTTAAAGCAGCACATTGTTCAAAATAATTTTGAACAATTAAAAAAAGGGAAAGAATAATTATTCTTTCCCTTTTTTATTCATAAATTATAAATCAATCTTTTTGTAATTCTGCTTCTTTTTCTACTTCTTCTAAGAATTTTGGCAATAAATCTTTTGTTGCAAGTTTAGCAACAATCTCACCTTTTTTGATAATAAGTCCAGAACCTTTTCCATATGCAATTGCAACATCAGCACTTTTAGCTTCACCTAGGGCATTTACAACACAACCCATAACTGATACATTTAATGGAGTTTTTATATGCTTGGTAGCTTCTTCAACTTCTTTTACGGCATCAACTAAATTTGCTTCAAGCCTACCACATGTAGGACATGAAATTATATTTAAACCATCTTTTATTATTCCACTATCTTTTAATATAGCTCGTCCAACTTCAATCTCTTTTTCTAATTCACCAGTAATAGAAACTCTAAGAGTATCCCCTATTCCATCAAGTAGTAAAGAACCTAAACCGATAGATGATTTAATAGTACTATGAAAAAGTGTGCCAGCTTCTGTAACTCCTAAATGGAAAGGATAGTCATTCATAGGTCTTAACATTCTATATGCTTCTACAGTTCTTTGAACATCACTTGCTTTTAAAGATATTTTCATATCTGTAAAATCTAAATCTTCCAAAAATTTTATATTATATAGTGCAGATTCAACCATACCTTTTGCTGTTTGACCATACTTGTCTTCAAATCTTGATTCTAATGAGCCACAGTTTACACCTATTCTTACTGGAATATTTCTTTGTTTACAAACTTTTACAATCTCTTTTATTCTATTTTTCTCACCAATATTTCCTGGATTAAACCTTACACAATCAACGTATTGGGCAGCTATTAAAGCAAGTTTGTAGTTAAAATGTATATCAGCAACTATTGGTAAAGATGATTGTTTTTTAATCTCTTTAAGTGCCATTGCTGCTTCCATATCAGGTACAGCAACTCTAACTATATCCGCTCCTGCAAAATGCAATAATTTTATTTGTTCAACTGTTGCTTCTATATTACTTGTTTTACTATATGTCATTGATTGTACTGATATTGGAGCATCACCACCAATAGCAACATCACCAACATATATTTTTTTTGTTTTTACTCTATTTATCATAAAAGTATTCTAGCTAAAATAACTTAAAATATATTACGATATATAAAGTAAAATTTCATAATAAAATGGTATAATCCAATAAATTATAAATATTGGTGTATAAATGGAAAACATAAATTATTTTGACATAATTGTTCTTGCTCTTGTAACATTACTTGGACTTAAAGGGCTACTTAGAGGTTTCATAAAAGAATTTTTTGCTTTAATTGGCTTAGTGGGTGGTGTATTTGTTGCTTCTAGATTTGCATCGGTAACTGGAGAATTAATTGATTCAATAATTCCTATAGAAAACAATAATACAATGCTTCTTCTGGGTTTTGTGGCATCTTTAATATTGTTTTGGATTTTAGCTTTTATTGTTGGAAATATTATTTCTAAGGTATTTAGCCTTAGTGGTTTAGGTATCTTTGATAGATTTTTAGGATTTGTATTTGGTGCTGGGAAAATATTTTTACTTTTCTCAATCATCATATATGCGCTATCTCAAGTAGAATTAATAAATACAAAACTAGAAAAAGTTACCAAAAATAGTATTGCTTATCCTTTACTTAAAGAAGCTGGAGCATACATAATCAAGCTGGACACTACAGAACTTCAGTCAAACATATCTGAAGGGATAGATACAGCAATAGAATCTTCAAAAGATATGGTTAATGATATTTCAACAGAAATGATTGAAGAAAAAATACAAGAGATTACTGATGAAAAATAGTGACTTAATAATTGATGAGTTAAAAGGTATAATAAAAGCAAAAGGTATGAAATATACTGAGCAAAGAGCAATAATACTTCAAATACTAGTACAATGTAATGATCACTTAAACGCTGAAGATATACACAGCATAATACAAAAAAAGCATCCAAACCAAAATGTAGGAATTGCTACAATATATAGAACACTTAACTTTTTAGAAGAAGTTGAACTTATAACTTCTTTATCTTTTGGAAAAGATGGTAAAAAGTATGAAAGTAATAAAGATGAACATCACGATCATCTTATATGTACAGATTGCGGAAAAATAGTAGAGTTCTTAGATGATGATATTGAAAAAAGACAAGAAAATATCGCATTTGACAATGGATTTGTAATAACAAATCATAGTATGCAAATATATGGCATATGCCAAACTTGCCAAGATAAATAAACACAAGGAAAAAAACAAATTGTTTGAAAATAAATACATACAACAAAGAATAGAAAAAGCTGATAAACTAAGAGAATTAGGATACAACCCTTACTCAAATGATAGCGAAAGAGATACAACTATTGCAAAATTTAACAATGTAAATAGTGATGTAGAAACTTTAGAAAATCAAAGAGCAGAAAATAGACACTATATTGTTTCTGGAAGAATAAAATTTTATAGAAATATGGGAAAAGCAAGTTTCCTTAAGATTGAAGATGAATCTGGACTTTTACAAATATATGTAGCGAGAGATAACCTTAGAGAAGGTTTCTATAACGAAATAAAAAAACTTATAGAAGTTGGAGATATCATTGAAGTAAAAGGTTATCCTTTTATTACTCAAAAAGGTGAACTGTCTTTACATGTTGATAAGTTAACAATACTTACAAAAGCAATTAGTCCTTTACCTGAAAAATACCATGGTATTCAAGATAAAGAATTAAGATACAGACAAAGATATTTAGATCTTATTATGAATAGTGAAGTTAGAAAAACTTTCCATACAAGGTCTAAAGTTATATCTCTTACAAGAAGATTCTTTGAAGACAAAGGTTTCTTAGAAGTTGAAACTCCTATGATGCATCCTATTGCAGGTGGAGCAAATGCTAAACCATTTACAACTCATCACAACGCTTTAGGCGTAGATAGATATTTAAGAATTGCACCAGAATTATACTTAAAAAGATGTATAGTTGGTGGATTTGAAGCAGTCTTTGAAATAAATAGATGTTTTAGAAATGAAGGTATGGATGCAACACACAATCCAGAATTTACTTCTATAGAGTTCTACTGGGCATATAAAACATATAGAGACTTAATAGATATAACAAAAGAATATTTTGAATACCTTTTTGAACATTTAGACTTACCTACAACATTACCTTATGGTGAGTTTGAAATAAACTTTGCAAACTTTACTGAAATTGGACTTGTAGAGTCACTTACAACTATTGGTGGAGTACCTGCTGCATCTTGTACCGATATAGATTCTATTTATGCTTATTTAAAAGAGCAAAAAGTTCAAGTAAAACCAAACCTAAACTTAGGTCAATTACAAGGTGAACTATTTGATGAATATGTTGAGAATAAATTAATAGACCCTACTTTTATCACAAATTATCCAGTCGAGATATCTCCACTTGCTAGAAGAAGTGATGAGAACCCAATGGTTACAGAGAGATTTGAACTATTTATGGCTGGAAAAGAGATAGCAAATGCATTTTCTGAGTTAAATGATCCTCTTGATCAATTATCAAGATTTGAAGGTCAAATGGATGCTAAAGACGCAGGTGATGATGAAGCACATGAGATGGATGCAGATTTTGTAAATGCATTATCATATGGTATGGCTCCATGTGCAGGTCAAGGTATAGGAATAGATAGACTTGTAATGATGCTTACAAACCAACACAGTATTAGAGATGTACTTTTATTTCCAGCTATGAAACCAGTTCATACTGAAATTGACTTACATGCAGATACTGAAGATAAAAAATAATTAAACAAGAAGGAAAAATAATATGAGTAATTTTATAAAAAATGATAATTTAGCTACAGCAGATGCTGAAGTATTTGGAATGATTGAAGGAGAACTAGAAAGACAAACAAATCACTTAGAGATGATTGCTAGTGAAAACTTTACATCTCCAGCTGTTATGGAAGCTATGGGTTCAGTGTTTACAAATAAATATGCTGAAGGTTATCCTTACAAAAGATATTATGGTGGATGTGAATTTGCAGATCAAGTAGAACAACTTGCAATAGATAGAGCTTGTGAAATATTTGGATGTAACTATGCAAATGTTCAACCACATTCAGGTTCTCAAGCAAATGGTGCTGTTTATGCTGCACTACTTAAAGCTGGTGATAAACTTCTAGGTATGGATTTATCTCATGGTGGTCACTTAACTCACGGTTCTAAGCCAAGTTTTTCTGGTAAAAACTATAGTCCATTTTACTATGGTGTTGAGTTAGATGGTAGAATAAACTATGATAAAGTTATGGAAATCGCTAAAATAGTTAAACCTAAAATAATTGTTTGTGGTGCAAGTGCATATGCAAGAGAGATTGACTTTTCTAAGTTTAGAGAAATTGCTGATGAAGTTGGTGCTATTTTATTTGCTGATATTGCACATATTGCAGGTCTTGTTGCTGCAGGTGAGCACCCTAGCCCATTCCCTTATGCAGATGTTGTTACAACAACTACACATAAAACACTAAGAGGTCCAAGAGGTGGAATGATTATGTGTAATGATGAAGATATTGCTAAGAAATTAAACTCTGCAATTTTCCCTGGTATTCAAGGTGGTCCACTTGTACATGTTATTGCTGGTAAAGCGGTTGCATTTGGTGAAATTTTAAAGCCTGAATGGAAAGACTACGCTGTACAAGTAAAGACAAATGCTAAAGTTCTTGGAGAAGTATTAGTTGCTCGTGGCTATGATGTAGTATCTGGTGGTACGGATAATCACCTAATCTTAGTATCTTTTGTTGGAAAAGAAATTTCTGGAAAAGATGCTGATGAAGCTTTAGGAAATGCAGGAATAACTATAAATAAAAATACGGTTCCAGGTGAGACAAGAAGTCCCTTTATTACTTCAGGTATTAGAATAGGTTCTCCTGCACTTACTGCAAGAGGAATGAAAGAAGCAGAATTTAAACTAATTGGTGGAAAAATTGCTGATATTTTGGATGATATTTCAAATACTACTTTACAAGCAACAATTAAAGAAGAATTTAAACAATTAGCACAGAACTTTGTGATTTATACAAAGTCTACATACTAAAACTTTAAGGATTTATTATGGAATTTAGAGGAGATGAGTTTATTAAAAATTTAGAAATTGAAAAAGAAAAAGTTCGTTTACAAGAGCAAACTGATTCTTTAAATGCACAAAAACAACAAACTTTATTTAAATCCTCTAATGAAAATATTAAAGATCTTAAAATAGATACAAATGAAGAAGATACTTTCACTCAGCTTGATGATATTGTACTAGAAAATAACAACAATAATAATAAGCAAAAATATATTATTTTTGGGTTTGCTTTAGTTTTACTATTTTTAATTACTATTATTACAATAAGATTAGTGCAAGAACCAAAAACTCAAGAAGATTTTACAAATGACACTACTATAGAAGAAGTAGCACCTAAAAAAATCTTTGAAACTAAAAAAAGTGTTAATAATTCTTTAGATATTAATAAGATTGTACAAGCAGAAGAAGATATAAAAACCATTGAAGTTCAAAAACCAGTATCAAATAAAAAAGAATCTGCTAGCGATATTTTTGGAATAGAAAACAAAGCAACAGAAAAAACTATTGTTAAAGAAGAAGCTGTTAAGGTAAAAAAAATTCTAAAAATTGAAGAACCAAAAATAGTTAAAAAAACTACTCCAGTAAAAAAGACAACAACTATATTAGAAAAAAAAGAAATTAAAGAGATAAATCTCAAAGAGAAGTTTTCTAATGAAAAACAAATGACAGCACCTACTAAAGGTTACTTTATTCAAGTTGGAGCTTTTACAAAGGCAATTGATAAAAAATTATTAAAAACCCTTAACAAATCAAAATATAACTATATTCAACATAAAATGACAATAAATGGTAGAATTTACAATAAAGTACTAGTTGGTAGCTATAAAAGTTTAAGTGAAGCAAAGAAAGAGTTAAATGCTGTAAGAAAACTAATACATAACTCTAAAGCATATGTAATGAGGTTAAAGTAATGAAGTTCTATAGTGCTTGTTTATTTTTAGACCAATTTACTCCTGTAAGCATATATCAAAAAGTACAAGTTATTTTTAAAGACGAAATAACTTTTCTTTTTGAATCTGTTGTAAACTCAAATGAAGGAAACTTTTCATACATCTTAATAGGTGATAGAGAAAGAGTTATTCATAAAAATGGTAAAAGTACTTACATTAATGAGAAAAAAGAAACTATAAATATAGACGCCAACCCTTTTGTGTTTTTAAAAGACTATTATAAAAAAATAAATACTAATATATATAAAGAAAAAAGCGAAGAGTTAGGAATAGGACTACTTGATGGTTTTATTGGAAATATTGGTTATGATATGGTTCAAGAATTTGAACCAAAATTAAAATCTTTTATGGCGAACCTTGAAGACAATATTAAAATTGCTGATTTTGATTTGATTCGCCCTAAAATGATACTTGCTTATTCTCATAAAACATCTAAACTTACTATTGTTACATCTTTAGAAGAGTTTGAACCATTTATACAAACTATTGAAAATAGTATAAAAGAAGGTACACAGTATACTCCTTTAAAAAAAGCTATTATAAAAGATGAAGGTTCATTTCATCACTCTCAAGAAGAGTTCTTCTCAATGGTTGCAAAATCAAAAGAGATGATAAAATCAGGCGATGTTTTTCAAATACTTATGACAAATAGATATACTCAAAAAGCATCAGTTGATCCGCTTAGTTTTTATAGAGCATTAAGAAGTAAAAATCCATCTCCATATTTATTTTTACTTGAATATGAAGACTTTTGTATAGCGGGCTCTAGTCCTGAAGTAATGGTAAGACTTTCAAATGATAAAATACTATTAAGACCAATTGCCGGTACAAGAAAAAGAGGTAAAACTCTTGCACGAGATATGGAAATGGAACATGAGCTAAGAAATGATCCAAAAGAAGTAGCAGAGCACGTTATGCTTATTGATTTAGGAAGAAATGATGTGGGAAGAGTTGCAAAAAGTGGAACAGTTGAAGTAACTGATAAAATGAGAGTGGAAAAATATTCTCATGTTATGCATTTGGTATCTGATGTTGAGGCTACTCTGGATGATAAATACGATATGTTTGATTTATTTACTTCTACATTTACTGCTGGAACTATGACTGGTGCTCCTAAAATTAGAGCCATGGAACTTATAGCACAATATGAAGGCTTAAAAAGAGGTTTTTACAGTGGAAGTATTGCTTACTTTGGTTTTGATGGAAATATGGATAGTGCGATAACTATACGAACATCTTTATTGACAAAAGATAAGATAATTTTTCAAGCAGGTGCAGGAATAGTTGCTGACAGTATTGATGAATTAGAATTTTTAGAAGTTACTAATAAACTAAAAGCAAATATAGAAACATTAAAGGATCTAAGTAAGATATGATTATAAAATATCTAAATATTTTATTTATTATTTTTATATTTACATCTTGTTCTGGTGGAACATCAAGTTCTACTTCTACGAGTACAACTTCTACAACAAAAACAGCATATTTTTATGACTCTTTCGCAAATGGTATAAAATATACTTGTGGTTCGGATATTTCTGGATATACAGGTGATGTAAACAATGTAAATGGTAGTTTTAATTATTCAGAAAATTGTGATGTTACTTTTTCTGTTGGAAAGGTACATATTGGGTCTATAGATGGTAAAAATATAACTGACAAAACTAAAATATATCCTAATACACTACTTGGTTTAAGTAATTCAAATAGTTCTGATGAAAGAGTTATAAATATATTAAGATTTTTACAAACAATTGATGAAGATAATGATCCAAGCAATGGTATAGAAATATCATCTCAAACAACAGTTAATCTTCAAAAAAGTGACACACCTAGTATAGATTTAACAAATATAAATCTTTTAGAATCAGATTTAAATTCTACAACTATAAGTGCAAATCCTAATAATGTATTAGTTGATAAAATAAATGCAATTGCACATTTTGAATCTACACTTAGAACCTATGTAAATACTGCAATAGATACAGTAGCACCAGCTAAACCATTTCTTACAAATGATATTAAATCTATTAACAATATAAATACTAAAAATGTAACTGTTGAAGTTAATGGAGAAGAAGGTTCCCATATATTTCTAGCATTTAGTAAAACATCTAATACTAATGACTTGGTATTTATAGATAAGAATATAACAATAGGTGATACAAAAAAAGAAGATTTAGTGTTAAATTTTCAGGATGATACTCTTGGTTATTTTTATTATCATATAATGTTAATTGATGATAAAACTCATAAATCAGAATATCTAACTTTAAAAATTCTAAAAGATGTTATACCTCCATCTGTAATACAAAATAATATCATTATAGATGTAGCTGAACAGCAGTTTTTCATTCAAAATATTAATGCTACTGATAGTTCTAATATTACATATAGAGTTATTTCTCAAACTGAAGACAATAGAAGTATTGATCATGATTTATTTACTATAGATAGCACAGGGAATATCACTTTTATAAATGAACCTAATTTTGATGATTTAATAACTTCGGGGAAAACTACAAGTTTTTCTTTAGTTGTACGTGCATTAGATGAAGCTAAAAACATGGTAGATGTTTTTTTACAAATTAACCTTGTAAATATACTTGACAATCCACCTAAATTACAAGAAACAAATTATTCTTATTGTATGTTTGAAGGATATCCTAATAATCATATGATTTTTGATACAAATACTACTTTGGAACATAATTTAACACTAGCCCCAGATAATGACAAAAATCTATCAGCAATAAAATTCAAAATATTAAATCATACAGACAAGTTTAATATTGATGAGAATACAGGTAAAATAACTATTAAAGATAAAGATAATGACTTTTTTGATTATGAAAAATCATCAAGAGAATTAGATATTAATATCAGTGTTGAAAATGACAATAATACTAGTACTGGAAATACATCATATATAAATTTAAAAGTATGTATAGAAAATAAAATTGATACAATACCTTCATTAATACCTCCTATATCTCAATCTATTAACGAAAGAAATAATCCTGGGGTTGTTACTGTATTTGATGTTGATAAAAATGTATCAAATAGTGACTATAATTTATCTATGATATTTTCTATTGTAGCTGGAAATGATGGTAATTTTACTATTGACCCTCAATCGGGAGTTGTATCTACTATTGGTGATTCTTTAGACTTTGAAACAACTAGTGAATATAACCTTACAATAAGAGCAACAAATAATTGGGAATGGGATAATAATCGTAGTTATTACGATGAAGTGAACTTAAATATTAAAATTTTAAATGTTATAGATAATAACCCTATAATTCAAAGTACAATTATTGATAATATTTTGCCAGAAGATACAAATGCAAGTTATTTAGTTGCTATAATTTCAAGAGTAGGAGTAATTGATGATGAAAATAATACTTCTAACTTTATACTTCAATCAGGAACTCCATTTTCAATATCTACTAATGGAAATATTACAACATCAAGGAAATTATTAGAAGATTATAATGAAACCTTTGATAATAGTAGTATTACAACCTATACATTAAGTGTGCAATCAAACTATACATCATGGCAAGGTGTAACATTAAATAGCAATATAATTACTTTTGATATTAACATTACTAATGTAATAGACAATGTACCTGTACTTTCAGCACCTAATTCTCTTATTGAAATAGAAGAAAATAATTCAACATTTACTTATGACATAAATATAAGTAGCAGTAATTTTGATGAAAATAATATTACAAAATTTAATATAGTAAGTGGAGATCCAAATAATAATTTTGATTTCAATATTTCATCTCGAAAACTAATCATCAGAAATACTCTAGATTGGGAAAATAAAAAGGAATATACTTTAGTTATAAATGCAACTAATGTATGGTATGACAATAAAGAACACAATAGTTCAACTATTGAATTAGCTATAAAAGTTAAGAATATTGCAGACGTACCACCTGTGCTATCGGGGTTACATAATATTGAGATACATGAAAATATTGACAAAAATCATATTTTACTAAAGATACAGCCAAGTAATACTATTTTTAATGTTGAATTATATGATGAACAAATGATAAGCCAGGATAAAATAGATGTTGAAAATACTAGGCTTAGTACAGCAAATAGTAACTTTAGTTTGGAGTTAGATAATAATAGTGACATACCAATAGTGTATTTGAAAACATCGACTAGTTCTAACTTTGATTTTGAAGTTGATAATAATTACTTTTTACAACTTAATATTGGAAATGATTATAATACTACACAATATGATGTAAATGTTAGTATTTTAAATGATATAGATAAAGATTTACCTCTTCTTGTACTTCTTTTAGAATACAATGATATAAACATCACTACAAGTTTAAGCGATGTTCAAAATAAAATATTTGAAGAAGAAACAACAGGTTCTCAATATTTAAATAACTATTTTTCTAGGGTCTCAAAAAATAAATTTAGTTTTTCTGCAGCTAGTGAAACATATGATAATGATACAAATGGAATAATAAAAGTAAAAGTAAATGATACACATCCAACAAATAATCCAGTTGCCCTTAAAAATGACATCAAAGAAGCTTTAATACTTGCTGATGCTTATATAGACTTTTCTACTTATGATACAAAAAATATTGATGGAAATATTTCAAAAGATGAATTAGCAATATTAGTATTAGTAGCTGGTGGTGAGAAAACTTTTGGAGATACAAATCAAAGTATATTAGCAGCTTCATATAAAGTTGATTTAAACCAAACTCTAGATAATGTTGATATAAATACCTCATATGTTGTTGTTGGAGAACTGCAAGGATTAGAAACAATAAAGATTGGGTTAATAGCCAAAAAATTATCAAATACAATACTTGATTTTAAAGAAAATGAAAGTTTTGGTAACTTTGGACTTATGGGAAATGGAGATAGTGCAAATGACGAAAATGGTTCTTTACCAATACATCCATCTGCTTATAATAAAATATTACAAGGGTGGGTAACACCAAAAATACTTTCCAAAGGTGATAATAATATTATATTTAATTACGCTAATGATACAATTAATTATAATACATTTAGAATTAATACCTCAAGCTCTAGTATATATTATATTTTAGAATATAGAGATGTTAGTGCAGTAGATCCAAGTATAAATAATTATGATGATGGATTGTATTATATAAATAATTCTTCTTTTAGTGGTGGGTTAATTATATGGAAAGTTGACACAGTAAATAACTCGGTAAATTTACTTGAAATTTCTAATCCAACTAATCCAAATAGTAATACAGAAGGATATGTAATAAAAGAAGGAATAAATAGCGACTATCTACCCACAACTGAAAAATCAATATTTAGTTTTGACCCAGGAAGCATAGATAATACAAACCATACATTTACAATTAAGATTACTGTCCTATGATTAGATTTATATATATTTCAATAGCATTAATATTCATTGGGTGTGGATCTAGTTCAAGTGATTCTACATCAACAAATATTAACAATAACTCTACGGGCTATTTAATTGACTCTAGTGTTTCAGGAGTGGAGTATTATTGTGATGAGCTAGAAGGAATTACAACATCAACTGGTGAACTTAAATTTAACTACAATTGTAACAGTATATTATTTAAAATAGGAAGTGTAACTCTAGCAGAAATGTCTACTAAAAACATAAAGAATGATAATATTTTTTATATAACTGATATAGCACAAAGAACAACTAGAAATGATACAAACAATACATCTGTAATAAATATAATTAGACTTTTACAATCTCTTGATGATGATAATAATCCAGAAAATGGTATAAATATTACAAGTGAAACAAGAAAAAATATAACAAATACTATTCCTTTTAATATATCATCAGAAAATATTAGTGAAAATGATTTGCAAGGAGTACTTAATGATGCAGAAGTAACTACAGAACTAGTAAGTAGTATAAAAGCTTTAGTTCACTTTGAACAAACATTAAGAGATAATAATATTGATGTAGATACAGTACCACCATATAAACCATATATAACAAATAGCATTTTAGCAACAGATAATGACATAACATACATAGATTTAAGAGGTGAGAATGGTTCTATAATTTGGATGGAAACAGATAGCTCTAATGGTTTAATTAACACAGGGAAAGTTTTAACAGATGGAAAATATAATGATTTCTCACTAACAACAACTGCTCTTAAAAATAATTTTAATAATTTTACTATCTTGTTAAAAGACAATAAAAATAAATCATCCGAAAAGTTATACTTAAAAATATTAAAAGATACAGATGATTTAAGTGAGTATACATTCCCTAATGATATAAATATAACTTCTCCAAATAAAGAAGTTTTAGATTTAAATATTACTGATAATAGTGAAGATTATAATTTGACTTTAGACTATACTTTAAGTGGAATAAATAGTCATTATTTTGATGTAAATCAAACTAATGGTAAAATTTACTTTAAGAGTAATTCAGTTGCAGGGAATACATATAGTTTGACTATTACAGTATCTGACAAAGCAAATCATAGAAGAAATGGAACTGTAACTATTACAGTAAAATAATAAACATTACCTTAGTAAAAGTAGATTGTATCTACTTTTACTCTTTTCCTACAAGAGGAACATCTAAATCATAGTTATCATGAATATCATTTTTTCCACTCTCAGAAGTACTAATTTCACTATCAAAGTCTTTTGGAACCATGATTTCTTGATAAGTTATTTCTAACTCTTCATCTTCAAGTCTTTCACCTTTTCCTCTTGTAACAACTCTAATAGGTGTACCTTCAAATTCTAAATATTCCCTTAATATATTTATTAAGTATCTTTTATATGAAAAGTGAAGCATTTTTGGTTTGTTCATAACTAAAGCCATAGTTGGTGGTGAAGTATTGAACTGTGTTGTATAGTATATTCTAAGTCTATTTCCATTTGGACTAGGAAGAGCATGTCTTCTGATAGCTTTTTCAATAGTTTCATTTAGAACTGAAGTTGTTATTCTTCTATTATAGTTATCATAAATCGCAATAATCTTATCTCTTAACTTATCAATATTTCTACCGTTTAGTGCAGATACCGCAATAATAGGAGCATAATATAAAAACTTAAATTTTTCTCTAATAGTCTTTGTCATTTTTTCATAAGACTCAAGATTTTCATCCCATTTATTTAAAACAATCATAACACCTAAGCCAAACTTATCCACAAGTCCTGATATTTTTTCATCTTGGTCTGTAAGTGGTACAGATGCATCAAGTACTATTAAAGCTAAGTTAGACTGTTTAAGCATATCTTCGGTTCTCATAAGCGCATACTTTTCAATACCTTGTATTCGCCCTCTTCTTCTTAAACCAGCTGTATCAATAAATGTTATTGTTTTATCATTGTACTTAAAAGTTTCATCAACTGGATCTATAGTTGTACCAGCTACTGGACTTACAACTGATCTTTCTTCCCCAATTAGAGCATTTAATATAGAAGATTTTCCAACATTTGGTCTTCCTATAATTGCAATTTTCACATGGTCTGGTTCTACAGTCTTTGTAATTGTATCATCTTCAAATTCACTACTTTCAAAGTTAGAATTATTATTTACATCATATTCTTCAGCTATACTTTTTTGTGCATCTTTTACTAGTATTTCTTCTGGAGATTCTGGAAGTTGAGCATGTAACCATTCAAATAACTTTATTGTACCACGATTGTGAGATACTGATATACCAAATAGTTCTTCTTCATTTATACCAAAACTAAAGAAATCCCAAAGCATCTCTTTTTCTTTATCATTATCTATTTTGTTTACTACAAGTGCAATTTTCTTTCCTAGTGCTTGTATCTCATAAAATAAACTTCTATCTTGATCATCTGGTATTTTTTTACCATCAACCATAAAAAGTACAATATCAGCTTCTTTTGCAGTTTCAATTGCTTTTCTTTTTACATGTTTAAAGATTTTATAGTCTGTATTGTCAACCATTATTTCATTTGTAGATTTACTGATACCACCAGTATCAAGCATTAAAGCTTCTCTATTTAGAATTTTAACTTCCCTTCTTCTGATATCTCTAGTAGTTCCAGCCATATCACTTACAATTGCTACTCTTTTTTTAGCTATTCTATTAAAAAGAGAAGATTTACCAACATTTGGTTGCCCAATTAGTGCTATTTTTATCATTTGTTTCCTATTTGATTTTATATATTAAAATAATAATTTGACATTAAAATAATTACCTTTTAAATTAATATCATTTTTTTCATTATTTATTTTATTTGAATTTTGAGATTTAAAACTATTGTATCTAGAACCATAAGTTAAATATAAATTTCTCATCACTTTATAAGTTAGCGATAACTTATAGTCTTTGGCTTCATTATCACCTATTGATAATAAACTTGATTCTGCTTTAATAATAGTATTCATAAAGTCAAGGTTTATGTTTAGTGCAATATACGGTAGTATTAAAATTGACTCTGGACCTTTAATTATCACACTTGATGTTCCACTTAAAGATTTAACTGTTTCTTCAAGATTAATTTTTTTAATATTTACTCCCAAATCGAAATCGAAAATTCCCCTTTGTAAGTATCCATACATAATAGTATTTATTTCTGAGTATGTTATTTCAGAAAGTGTTGTACCGTTGAAATTATCATTATCAATTCTTTTATTTACCAAATCACTATGCGAAGATGAGTTTAAAATAAAATAATCAACATGTATATTAGGCAACCAAAAAATATTATTTTTAACATCCATTCCAAATGATGTAATATTTTTGCTATCTATAAAACCTAAATCATTTTTTATATCTGTATTTGTATTTGTATTTGAAATAGATCCATTTAAAAAAGCATCCCATACTCCAACTTCAACTGAAATATTCCCAAATGATGGATCTTGTAATTCATATTCAGCTATTAATTTTGATGTCATTAAAATTGAGATTATGAATATTTTAAATTTAAACATTACTATTACCTTTTTCTATATAAATTGATTGAGATGGAAATGCAAAAGCAGAGTTATGCTCTTCTACTATTTTAATAACTTTTAAATTTACATCTTCTTTTATTTCTAAATATTCACCCCAGTTTGAAGTTGAAGTAAATGTATAAATAAATATCGACAAAGAAGAATCTTCAAACCTATCAAACCTCACCAGCATGGTTGCATCTTGCGCAATTTTACTGTGAGACTGAAGCATTATTCTAATCTCTTCTACTATTTTTTGAATATTTACTGAAGAGGTATCATAAGTAAGACCAACTCTAAATTTAATTCTTCTTATTCCTCTTCTACTAAAATTTTCAACTGGCTGGTTTGCAAGTATTTGATTGGGAAGTGTTATCAAAGATTTTTCAAATGTTCTTATTTTTGTAGTTCTTAGTCCAATATCTTCAACAACACCTTCAACACTACCTACTTTTATCCAATCACCCATTTTAAGTGCTTTATCTGCAAGTATAGTTAATCCACCAAATAAATTAGCAGCGGTATCTTTAGCAGCAAGTGCAAACGCCAAACCACCAAGTCCAAGAGAAGCTATAAATGCACTTACATTTATATCCCAAACTTGTAAAATAGCAACACCACCAACAAGTGCAATAAATATTTTGATTGTTTTTACTAAAAATGATGCTATTTCTTTATGAAGTTCAGAACCAAACTTTTTAGTAAAATTTGAAACAGCATAATTGAAAACTTTAACTAAATCATATACAATCCAAAATATTACAAATATAATTAAAGATTTAATAGATTTATCAAAAAATAAACTTCCGTAATTCAAATAAGCAAGGGACAAGTAAATACCAATAACAATAAATGAAAATGTAATAGGCTTGCTTAAAACTTCTAGTATTTTATCATCAATTTGTGTTTTTGATTTTTGTACAAAAACTTTAGCTGATTTTAAAATTATTGAGGTAAATAGCTTTCTTAAAACTAAAAATATTAAAAATATTCCTATTGCTATACTTATTTCTTCTAAACTTTTATCCAATATCATTCCCTTATTAAAGTATTTATTATAGCACAATTTGCATTAATAAGCTCATAAAGAAATTTTAACTACACTTCCAATTATGAATACAACAAATGAAGAATTAAAACTGGCTATAAAATATATGCTTTTGGCATCATTACTTTTTGCATTTACTGGTGCTTTTGCAAAAATATTATCTCAAAGCATGAGTTCAGTTGAAGTCGTCTTTTTTAGAAATGTTACTGGTTTAATCATTGTTTTAATTTCAGTATATAAAATACCATTAAAACAAAATGGTGGTAAACCATTTTTACTTTTTTTACGAGGATTTATAGGTTTTATAGCATTACTTATGTATTTTTACAATATTGCAAATATACCTCTAGCAGAAGCTCAAACATTTGCAAAAACATCTCCAATATTTACAGCAATTTTTGCTTATATTTTCATAAAAGAAAAACTATCCTTAATATCATGGGGTGGAGTACTCGTAGGTTTTATGGGGATATTATTTATTACTGGTTTTGATGTCAGTACTTTAAACAAAACAGACTATTTAGGAATTTTATCAGGTGTTGGAGCTGGTCTTGCTTATACTTCTATAAGAGAATTAAAAAATTATTATGATACAAGAGCTATTGTATTGTCTTTTATGACTATTGGTACTATTGGCCCTATAATTATTATGATTTTAGGTGAATACTATCAAAGTGAAACATTTGATTTTATGCTTGCACCTTTTGTTATGCCAAGTTACAATGACATATATATTATTTTAGGGCTTGGTATATTTGCTACAATGTCTCAACTTTCTATGACGAAAGCATATTCTTTAGCAAAAGGTGGAATTGTTGGAACTATTGGATACACTAATATAATATTTTCTATATTTTTAGGGTATATGCTGGGCGATAGTTTTCCTACACTTGTAGTATTATTTGGGATATTATTGATTGTAATAAGTGGAATTATTATTTCATACAACAATAAAAATAAATAAGATTACCTTATAAAATATCATGTAAAGTATTTGCTTTAGCCATCCATTTTTTCATATCATCATATTTCTCATCTTTAATCATATTTTTTATTAAAGTAATTTGTTTTTCATATAAATCTATAGATTCTAGCATATTGTCTTTATTTTGTCTAAATATATCTGTCCACATATCAGGAGAAGATTTTGCAATTCTACTCATGTCTTTAAATCCTCCTGCAGCTAGACTTATTATCTCATTTGGGTTTTCATGATTCATAACAATATTACCCAAAGCAAATGATATTGCATGAGGTAAATGTGACATATAACAAGCATGTACATCATGCTCTGTAGAATCCATAAAAACTAATTTCATATTTAATTTTTTAAATATTGAAATAGCTCTATTTTTATGCAAATGATCACATTTATCTAGATCACATAATACTATTGTTTTATTTTCATACAAACCATCAATAGCAGCATTTGGACCAAATTTTTCTGTTCCTGTCATAGGGTGCGCAGGAATAAAATTATTTTTAATTTTTAAAGGTATATTTTCAACTATTAATTTCTTGGTACTTCCAAAGTCAATTATTGTTGTTGTTGAAGCACATTCTTCAAGAAATGGGAGGAATGATATAATTGCATCTACTGGTATGCATAAAACAATCATATCACATAGTTTCAGCTCTTCAATATCAACTATTTTATCAACTAAATTTAAAGATATCGCATCTTTTTGATGATTCAGATTATGGTCATATCCAAAAATCTTTTCTGCTAAATTATATTTTCTCATTGCCTTACCAAACGAGCCACCCATAAGACCTAAACCAACAATTCCTAGATTCAAAATAATATCCTTATATAAAATTAATGACATTATATCTAAACAAAAGAAAACTGCTAATTAAATATTAATTTAGCTGTTATATTTTTTTGGATATACTAAATACTTATATAAATACAAGGACTATCTTTTGAAGATATTATTTTCAATCGTATTATTATTATCTATAATAAATGCAAATCAAATAGCTAAACAAATCAAATTTGAAGGATTAACACAAATATCTGAAAAAATTGCACTTGAAAAGCTAAATATAAATAAAAACGAACCATATACATTAGAAGCAATTAACAATTCAATTAAAACCTTTTATGAATTCAACTACTTTACAGATATTCAAGCATATGATGAAAACAATACCTTGATTATTAAATTTACAGAAAAGCCTTTTATAGTAAATATTGAAATAGAGGGATACAAAACTAGAGACGATGATATAAAAGTTTTACTCTTAGCAATAAACCTAAAAAAAGGTAGTATGTACACAAAGGAAAAGTTAAATAGCGCAAAACTAGCTCTAAAAGAAGAACTTAAAAAAGAAGGTTATGTCAATTCTGTTGTTGAAATAGAAATAAATCAAATAAATAGCCAAAGTGTAGCTATTAAGCTTATTGTAAATAAAGGTGAAGAGATAATCATCCAAAAAATCAACTATATAGGTGCAAAAGAACTTGACGCTGAACAATTTGAAGAAAATACTGCAAACAAAGAGATGGATATAATATCTTGGTGGTATGGAAATAATGAAGGAGTAATGGAGTTTTCCCAGCTAGAATATGACCATCACAGAATTAAAGATATTTACTTTCAAAATGGATTTTTAGATGCAAAAGTTGATTCTGCTTTTTCTAGAATTGATTATTCTACAAACAAATCAGATATCGACTTTTTTATTAAAGAAGGTGTTCAATATAAAAATAATAATATCACAATATATACAGATGAAAAAATTGTTCCAGTAGAAGAACTGCTTGAGGGTATGTCAGAAACAAAAGGAAAAGTATTTAATATAACAAAACTAAGACGAGATGTTGAGTATTTAAAAACAAAAATTGCAAACAAAGGTTATGCATTTGTAGAAGTGAGTTATGACATTAGAAAAGATAAAAAAAGTAAAACAGTTGATATTATTTTCAATATTATTCCAAATGAATTAGTATATATCAATGATGTTATTATTTCAGGAAATAGTAGAACACTTGATAGAGTTGTAAGAAGGAATGTATACTTAGCACCTAAGGATTTATTTAATTTAACTGATTTTAAAGATTCACAAAGTGCACTAAAAAGAACTGGATTCTTCTCATCTGCTAAATTAGTGAAAAAAAGAGTTTCTAAAACATTAATGAATCTAGCTGTAATTGTAGAAGAAGCACCCACTGGAAATTTAATATTTGGTGGAGGTTATGGTTCATATGATGGATTTATGATTAATGCTAGTGTGAATGATAAAAATATTTTTGGAAGTGGTCTAAACCTTGGATTATCATTAGAACATTCTGGTAAGAATGATACTGCAACAGTTTCAATAAAAAATCCATCAATAAATGATAGTATCTATAATGGTTCAATAAGCATATATAAAAAGCAAAATTCAATAGAAGATAGTACTGATACCATAAATGGAGATGAGACCACTGGCACTAAAGGATTAAGTATTGGAATGGGAAGAAGTTTAAGTAGGCACATTAGAATAGGAACTACTTATGCTCTAGAAGAAGAAACGATTGACTATGATCTTAGTGATAACCTAGATAAAAAATATACTACAAGTTCTATAACTCCATATATTAGCTTTAATAATACTGATGATTACTATAATGCAAGAAAAGGTATGAGTATAGGTTCATCTTTAAAATATGCAGGAGTTGGTGGAGATGCTAAGTACTTGCAAAGTTCTACTTATTTAAAATATTTTCATGGTTTTCAAGATAAAATAGATTACGATTTGATATTTAGATTTAAAACTAGCCTAAAAGTTTTATGGGATAGAGGAGAAATACCAAATGGTACAACTTTTTATCTTGGTGGAGTATCAAGCGTTAGAGGATATAAATCATATGCATTTCAACCAGAAGATGATGAAGAACCATTTAAAAAGATATTTGTAAATACTGCTGAACTAAGTTTTCCTCTTATGCCAAAAGCAAATATAAGATGGTCTTTATTTTATGATTACGGAATGATTGGTGAAGATAATTTTGATGACTTAAAAAAATCTGGCTATGGATTATCTATAGATTGGTACTCACCAGTAGGTCCTTTAAAGTTTATATTTGCTAATGCTATTAATCCTGATACAGATGATAAAGTTTCAGGTTTTGAATTTAGTTTAGGTAGTACATTTTAATTATATACAAGTTAAGGAATAATATTGAAAAATGAATTTAAAAGAATAACAAATGAAGAAGCACTACACTTAATAAAAAATGCTTCATTACAAGAGCTAGGTGAATTAGCAAGTAAAAGAAAACTCGAACTTCATCCTAAAAAAATAACAACATTTGTTGTAGATAGAAATATAAACTATACAAATATTTGTTGGGTAGATTGTAAATTCTGTGCTTTTTATAGACACGCAAAAGATGATGATGCATATGTATTAACATATGAAGAGATAGATTCAAAAATTGATGAACTTTTAGAAATTGGTGGAACTCAGATACTTTTTCAAGGTGGAGTTCATCCAAAACTAAAAATTGATTTTTATGAAGACTTAGTTGAGCATATATCTACTAAATATCCACAGATAACTATTCATGGTTTTTCTGCAATTGAAATTGACTACATATCTAAAATCTCAAAACTATCATATAAAGAAGTTATAACGAGACTTAAAAATAAAGGTCTTTCTTCAATTCCAGGTGCAGGAGCTGAAATCTTAAATGATAAAGTAAGAGATATTATTGCTCCTAAAAAAATGGATACAGTTGATTGGATAGATGTACATAGAAATGCTCATAAAGTAGATGTGAAATCAACAGCAACTATGATGTATGGTACAGTTGAAACAGACGAACAAATTATAAGCCACTGGGAAAAGATAAGAGAGTTACAAGATGAAACTGGTGGTTTTAGAGCTTATATTATGTGGAGTTTTCAATCTTCACATACTCAATTAGCAAAAGAAATACCATTTATAGAAGAACAAAGTCCAAATAGATACTTAAGACTTTTAGCCGTTTCAAGACTATATTTAGATAACTTTAGAAATATTCAAAGTTCATGGGTAACACAAGGAAGTTACATAGGTCAGATGGCCTTAAAATTTGGAGCAAATGACTTAGGAAGCACAATGATGGAAGAAAATGTTGTTAGTGCAGCAGGTGCAACAAATACAATGAATCAAAATGAAATGATAAAACTTATAGAAGATATCGGTGAAAAACCAGCAAAAAGAAATACTGCTTACACTATTCTAGATAAGTTTTATAAAGATTAAAAGAAAAATTATGAAAACTAAAAAGATACTTTTATTTATCTCTTTTTTCTTTTTACTACAAGGAAATATAATGTCAGCAACAATTACAAGTGTAAATTACCAAGATAAAAAAATACCTCTAATTTTTGAAAAACACCCTACTTTACCAATTTTTAATTTACAGCTTATCTTTAAAAATAGTGGTTATATTCAAGATAAAAATAAAAGTGGACTTACAAGTTTAACCTCTAAAATACTTGAAGAAGGTACTCTTAAAGATGGTGCAGTTAAGTTTGCAAGAAAGTTAGAAAACAAAGCTATCTCAATAGATATAGCAAATGGTTTTGAAACATTTGTTATAGAAGTTTCATGTTTAAAAAGTGAATATAAAACAGCTTTAAAACTTTTAAATGATTTATTACAAAATCCAAACCTTACAAAAGCTACACTTGATAAACTTAAGAAGTTACAAGTAAGTAAATTAACTCAAAAAGAAAATGATTTTGATTATATTGCAAAATTAAATTTAAAAAAATTAGTTTTTAAAAATACTGCTTTAGAAAATAGTTCTTCAGGTACAATTGAATCAATAAAAAATATAACAATAGAAGATATTAAAAAAAACATATCCAACATATACAATCTTGATAACTTAATCATCCTAGCTGGAGGAGATGTAACACTAAAAGAGATTAAAAAATCCATCATACCTATTCTATACAATTTTAAATTTAAAGGAGCTACAAATTCTAAAAAAATCAAGATAAATAAATCTGTTCAAAATAGTATTATAAAAAAAGACACTAAGCAAGCTTATATTTATTTTGCTAGTGATTTTAATTTTGACTCTAAAGATATAAATTCATATAAAGCGAAAGTTGCATCATTTATCTTAGGTGGCAGTGGTTTTGGTAGTAGACTAATGGAAGAGATTAGAGTAAAAAGAGGACTTGCATATTCTGCATATGGTCATATTTTGGTTAACTCTACACACTCATATTTTACAGGATATTTACAAACTAAATTAGAAAACCAAGAAGAAGCAAAAAAACTTGTATCTTCAATAGTAAAAGATTTTACTAAAAAAGGTGTTACTTTAAAAGAATTAGAATCTGCAAAAAAATTCTTACTTGGTTCAGAGCCACTAAAAAGTGAAACATTTTCACAAAGACAAAATAGAGCTTTTAATCTATTTTATAAAGGCTTAGATCAAAACTATCCAAAGCAAGAGTTAGAGATGATTCAGAACTTATCAATTGATGATTTAAATAGTTTTATCAAAGAACATACAGAATTAAATCAATTATCATTCTCAATAGTAACTAAGTAGTTATAGGCTAGAATATTATGACAACAAACAAAGGAAAATAAAATGAAAAAAATTATATTAAGTACAGTAGCAGCAATGGCATTAACAACATCAGTATATGCTGAAATTAGTTTAGAAATAGGTGCAGGAATATGGAAACCATCATTAAGCGGAGATGTTAACTATAAAGGTAGTACTATTAATTTTGATTCTTTAGGTGTTAAAGATGAACTAGAAGTATCAAATAACTATCTTTATGCAGATTTTAAACATTTTGTTCCAATTATACCAAATATCATGGTTCAGCAGTTAAACTACGGTATATCAGGAAATTCTTCATTAAATACAAATATTACTTTTGATAATCAAACATTTAATGTAGGCGAAACAGTTAAAACTACAATTGATATGAAACAAACTGACTTTATAATGTATTGGGGATTACCTTTTATAAATACTTTAAGTGCTGGAGTTTTTGATATAAACTATGGTCTTGATGCAAAAAATATTTCAGGTTCTATTCAAATTAATGAAAAGTCTAAATCATTTGATGAAGTATTGCCATTACTTTACCTAAATGCAAAAATTAGCATACCTGTAATTGATACAGATATTGTAGGAACTGTAAAAACTTTATCTTATGATGGTGCTAAAATATCAGACAATGAAATAAAAGCAAGTATCAAGCTTCCAATTTCAAGTTTACTTGTTGATGTTAAAGTAGATGCAGGATATAAAGTACAGAACATTACAATACCAAGTAGTTTAGTAGATAATTTTGATGCTAAAATTGATACCGATGGTTTCTTTTTTGGATTAAGTGCTAAATTCTAGTACTTACTCATTAATAAATAATAAAATAAAATTTAAGGATTTTACTTGCTAAGATTTGCACCAAGCCCTACAGGAGATATGCATATTGGTAACTTACGAGTTGCAATATTTAATCATATCTTATCAAAACAGCTAAACGAAGAACTTCTGATAAGAATAGAAGATACAGATGAAAAAAGAAATATTAAAGGTAAAGATAAAGATATCTTGGAAATGCTTTCATTATTTTCTATTAATTTTAAAAGAGTTGCATATCAAAGTGAGAATATAAAATATCAAACAAAAATGGCGATGAAATTATTACTAGATAAAAAAGCATTTAACTGTTTTTGTTCACCTGAAGCTTTAGAAAAAGATAGAGTTGAAGCTAAAGAAAAAAAAATTCCATATAGATATAGTGGATTTTGTGAAACAATTAGCGATGAAGCTAAGTTCCAATGTAACGCTCCTTTTGTAGTTCGTATGAAAAAGCCAGAAAACAATGTAAAATCTACAGATTTACTAAAAGGAGAGTTTGAATCTGAACCTTTTGATGTAGATAGTTTTATCATACTAAGAGAAGACAAATCACCTACATATAACTTTGCATGTAGTATTGATGATATGCTTTTTAATATATCAACAGTTATAAGAGGAGAAGACCAACTTCCAAACACACCAAAACAAGTACATATAAGAGAATCTTTAGGATACACAAGAAAAATAAACTATATACATTTACCTATTATTCTAAATAATGAAACTGGTAAAAAAATGTCAAAAAGAGATGATGCGTCATCTGTAAAATTCTTAGTTGAAGAGGGATATTTACCTGCAGCCATAGCTAACTATCTTGTACTAATAGGATATAATCCACCTATTGAAGTATTTACACTTGAAGAGTGTACTCAATGGTTTGACATAAGTAAAGTTTCAAAATCTGCTGCTAAATTTGATATTGCTAAATTGAAATTTTTAAATAGAGCACATATGAAAATGTTAGATGAAGTAAGACTTTCAAAGATACTAGGCTTTACGGACAAAGATATAGGAACTTTAGCAAAACTATACATTGAACAATGTGACACAACTAAAGATGTAAAAAAAATCTTAAACACTATGTTTGAAGAAAAAACTACACTTGAAGGTTTTGAAGATGAGTTTAAACTTATTAAAGATTGTATAAAAAATGCACCTTTTATGGCTGATTTTGATACTTTTAAAAAATACATTTCTGTACAAACAAAACTTGAAGGTAAAAAATTACTTATACCATTAAGATATGCTCTCACAGGTGCAACAAGTGGTCCAAATTTAAGTGAAATATATCCACTTATCAAAAATTATTTAGGAGAGATTTTAAGATGATAGATTCATTACTAATCGCATTTACGCAACTTTTTTTAACAGTGTTATTTTTATACAAGTGGGTGATAATTATATCTGCTCTACTTTCATGGGTACAACCAGACCCACATAACCCAATAGTACAAATGCTTTACAGACTAACTGAACCTGCTTATGCTTTTGTGAGAAGACTGATTCCTACAACTTTTGGTGGTATGGATATGGCTCCACTTATTTTAATATTTTCTATAATATTTATAGAAACATTTTTTGTAAATTTACTTAGATAATATATGAGATTTTTACTTCTTGTAAGTATCTTTGGTTTATTTATTTTAAACCTAAATGCATCAAGTGAAGTAAAAAAACAGTGGCTAGAAAATAAGCCACGATCTTATGCAAAAGATTTTTACATATGGAGATATCTAAAGCAAGATATAAATGCATCTGAAGCTATATGGGCTTTAGGACAAGCAAGATATGTAAACAATAAATTACTTAGAAGATATGCAAATAAACTAAAACATCAAGATACAAATAAAGTATTAAAATGTATGAGATTAAAAGCACTCTCTTTTGTAAAAAGAGATGCTGAATGTATTGAAGTAGGTCTTACTTCATTTAAAGCTACAAAACTTAAAAAAAATCAACTAAACAAAATAATACAAACAGTTAAAGAACCTTTTCCAAATAGTGCAAGAAGATTTGAAATAATAAATTCAAATACACCATTTAAACTTCTAGTAAAAAGTAGTACAAAAGTATTTTATGAAACATTCAATGAAACAGGTGGAGTATTTAGAGTAAACAACTTCAATCACCCCTTACCAAAGTCATATATCAAAGAATTAAGAAAAGAAAAAAAGCACTTTGAACAAACTATAAGACTAATAGTAACAAATCCAAAACTTACAAAAATACAAGAATCTCTTTTAACACTAAATCCAAATGGTCTTTCTCATAAGTCACAATTTTTTCTAAGCATAAATGCAATACAACACAAAAAGAAAAAACTAGCATTAAACTATCTAAAGCATTCATTTAAAAGTGCTTATTTTAAATTTGATCAAGATAAAGTTAGGTTTTGGCAATACAAACTTACAAATAAAAAAGTTTATTTAGATGAATTAGCAAATTCATGGGATATAAATATGTATTCAATGATAGCTAAAGAACAAAAAAATATAATACCTAAAAATATAAAATATGCTTCAATACCAAATAAACAAACTATTACTACTGAGTCATATGATGTTACTGATCCTTTTTCTTGGATAAGAGTTTTAAGAAATATTAAAAAATTAGATGATACAAAAGTAGAAAACTATAAAAATATTTTTACAACAAAAGAAACACAAGGTCATCTATCTTTTATACTTGAAAGATATGAAAGATACCGAAACTCATACTTTGCGCTTCCTTATCAAGATTTATTAAAAGATTATACTATTCATAGGCAAGCTTTAATAAATGCAATTGCAAGACAAGAGAGTAGATTTATCCCTACATCTATATCAACGGCATATGCTTTAGGTGTTATGCAAATAATGCCATTTTTAAGTAAAGCACTAGCAAAAGAACTAAAAGAACCTTACGATATAGATAAACAGCTAACACCAAGTACAAATTTAAGATATGCAAATAAACATTTAAACTATTTAGAAAGAAAACTTTCAAATGTATTATTTGTAGCTTATGCATACAATGGTGGAATAGGATTTACAAAAAGAATATTAAGAACTGGATTGTTTAAAAAAAGAGAATATGAACCCTACCTAAGTATGGAGCTTGTACCTTATGATGAAAGTAAAAGATATGCAAAAAAAGTGATTTTAAACTATATGGTTTATTTTAATCATTTAAGTAAGAAAGAAAAAACTTCTATGCTTACTCTGATGGAAAAGATAAAGTCACCGCACCAAAAGTAGTATGTTTATATTTCATACTTAGAGTACTTGGACTTTTATATTTATCAAATGAAACTATATAATACTTTGCATGTGGATTTTTAATAGGTATATGTCCCCACAAATCATTTTTTGATGTAAGTTCACTATATGACGTCATATTTTTATTGTTTAATGTTAAGTGATACTTTTCATTATTGATAAACTTTTTTTCATCTTCTTCATTATCATTTACAATATAAATACCAACTAAAAAGTTTTCATTTTTGTTATCCCACTTTGAACTATGTGATGAGTTTAGATATGTAACATTTACAATAGCTTTAGTTTCTAATGAATTAATGATATCAGCAACTTTTGTATACTCCAAACCTCTTTCATACAAACTATCTTCACCAAATACGCTAAGTGCTGATTTTGAAGAACACCCAAGAAGTAAAGTTGTTGCAATAGTTATAGAACCAAAAGTTTTTAGATGTTTTTTTATCATTGCTTATATCCTTTATAGCTAAACAAAATCCAACTCATTAATAAAATAGCATGAGTTGGGTTTTGTTTAGCTCTATTATGCGTATTATATAATAAATTCGATAAAATACTCAAATGAAAACATACAAAAGATTAGCAGTAGCATTTACAGGTCCTTCAAATAGTGGTAAGACAACTCTTATAATAAAAATATCAAATATATTACAAGACAATGGACATAAAGTGTGTATAGTAAAACACGATCCAAAAGATAAAGCTATATTTGATAAAGAAGGAAAAGATAGCTTCAAGTTCTCTCAAACAGGAGCTGATGTAGCAGTTGTAAGTCCAAATAAAACTACATATTTTAAAAAAGAAACTTCAAGTATTTATGAACTTATTGAAATATTTAAAGATTTTGACTTCTTACTTGTAGAAGGTCTAAAAACTTTACCACTACCAAGAATTTGTATATCTAGAAATAAACTTGATGTAAACTACTTTGATGTAAGTGATACGCTAGCAATCGATGACTCAATAGATAAAGATACAATCCCAGAAGATATGAATGTATTAGATTTAAACAATCCAGAACAAATAGTGCAATGGATAGAAAAAAATAGTAAAAAGGTATAAATATGAATGAAATAATTGAAGCAATAAAAATAGCAACACTAGAAATCCAAGAGATAATAATCACAGGTGATACAGGAAAAAGTGACAACCAAAATAGTACAGGTGATACTCAACTAAAACTAGACATAGCCTCAGATATTGTAATCGAGCGAGAGTTCAAAAAACTTTCTTGTATTAAAGAGATTGTAAGTGAAGAACAAGATGATATAGTAAAAATAAATGAAAATGGTAAATACCTAATTGCATATGACCCACTTGATGGTTCTAGTTTAGTAGATGTAAATTTATCTGTTGGTTCTATTTATGGAATATATGAAAATGACTTCACGGGTGCTAATATAGTGGCTTCTATTTATGTTGTATTTGGACCTAGAGTTGAAATGGTAATAGCTGATGGTAAGACTCTTAAGATGTATAGACTACAAAAGGGTGAGTTTGTATATATTCAAGATATAAAGCTAGAAGAAAAAGGAAAACTACAAGCTCCAGGTTCTACTCAACAATGTTGGTACCCGCATCACAAAACTATGATTGATGCTTTCTTTGCAGATGGTTATAGACTAAGATATAGTGGTGGCATGGTTCCTGATTTACATCAGATACTTTTAAAAGGTGGTGGACTGTTTTCATATCCAGGAACGAGTGATAAACCCAAAGGAAAACTAAGACAATTATTTGAAGTATTCCCTTTTGCTTTTACATATAAAAGTGCTGGAGGACAAGCTACTGATGGTATAAATGATGTTTTAGAAGTACCTACAACTCATATTCATGACACTAGTCCATGTTTCTTTGGAAGTAACTATGAGATAAACATTGTAAAAGAAGTTTACAGTAAAAATGTCTAGCCAAGGAGAACCTTTAGATAAGTGGGAAGAACTACTAGAAGTTCAAATCAAAATACTAAAAGAGTGTCAAGTTTCAAAGTCATTGAATTCTTGTACTCCTTGTGAACATTTAATTGAATGTGACACAAGAAAAGCTTATATAAAAGCTGTTTATGAAAGTATGAACAAAGGAAGTGGTGGAGGATTTGAGTTCTAGTCTATAAAAGACTAAACTTCACTATATTCTACAAACTCCAATTTAGCTTCATCTAAAAGTTTTTGAGCAGTTTCAAGCTCTTTTAAACCTTTTTTATACACTTCAACACTTGAACTAAGTGTAATCTCTGGGTCTATTAACTTTTCAAGAAGTATTTTTGCTTCTTCAATTTTATCTTCAAATGATATCTTTTTTTCACTCATTTTTTAATCCTTTAAAATATTTTCTATTTGTTCTTTAAACTTGTCTACTTCAACTAAAAAAGCATCATGTCCATAATCGCTTTGTATTTCTCTATATGTAACGATATCTTCTTTACCTATACTTTTCATAGTGTCAAATATCTCTTGCATCTCTTGTGGTCTAAATAGCATATCTCCACTAAAAGAGATAAGATGTAGTTTAGACTGTATATTACTTAAACTTTGTTCTAAGGTATCACTTCCTCTTGAAGCATTAAATATATTCATTGTTTTTGCAATATATAAATAAGATAGTGGATCAAAATTTTTAGGGAAGTTATATCCATTGTATTCCAGATATCTTTCAACTTCAAATCTACCAAATAGTTCATATAGACCATCATTATTTACATATCTTCTACCAAACTTATCATCCATACTACTTGGAGATAAGTATGAAATATGACCAGCCATTCTTCCTACAGCTAATCCATTTAGTCCATTTTCTTCTATATCTTTACTTTCATAATATCCATTTTTAAAATCGGGATCTTTTCTTATAGCTTCTATTGTTACTTTGTTAAATGCAATTGCCCAAGGACGAGTATATGCAGTTGTAGCAAGTGCTATTATTGACTTTGCAAATGTTGGGTATTCTATAGCATAACATAAAGCTTGCATACCACCCATAGAACCGCCAATTACCGCTTTTACACTATCTATACCAAGACTATTAAGAACTCTTATTTGTGCTTTTACAATATCTGTAATAGTAAGTACAGGAAATTTAAATCTATATTCTTCATTTGTAATGGGGTTTATACTCATAGGTGAAGTTGAGCCAAAACATGAACCTATATTGTTCATACATATCACAAAATGTTCTTTTGTGTTTACAGCTTTTTCATCACCTATTAAACTATCCCACCACCCTGCTTTTCGTTCACCTTCATAAGTTCCAGCAGCATGATGACTTCCACTTAAGGCATGAGTTACTATAATCACATTTGATTTATCTTCATTTAAAGTTCCATAAGTTTCATATGCAATTTCAAAAGGTTGAAGAATACGACCACTTTCTAAGTAAAGTGGTTCATCAAAAAAAGCAGTTTTAGTTTGGATATTCATATAAAGTTTATATTATCATATAGCTTTATTTAAGTCAGCAATTAAATCATCAACATCTTCAAGTCCAACACTAATTCTTACTAAGCTATCACTAATTCCACAAGCAATTAATTCATCGTTTGAAAGTTGTTGATGTGTTGTTGATGCTGGGTGTACTATAAGAGATTTACTATCTCCTATATTTACAACAACTGAAAATATCTCTGTACTATCTGCAATTTTAACAGCAGTATCAAAATCTTCAACTATAAAACTAAGAAGTCCACTTGCTCCATTATTGAAGTATTTACTTGCATTTGTATAGTTAATATCATTTTTTAAAAGAGGATAATTTACTTTTTTTATTTTTGGATGATTTTGTAAAAATTCTGCAATCTTTAAAGCATTTTTGCTATGTTCTTTTATTCTTAAACTCAATGTTTCTAAACCTTGTATCATTAGCCAAGAGTTAAAAGGACTAGGTGTTGCTCCTAAATCTCTTAATACACAAAGTAACATTCTCATTATAAAAGAAGGAAAAGGTAAATCAGTATAAACTAATCCATGATAAGAAGGATCAGGTTCATTAAAGTGGTTGTATTTTAGGTTTGCTTTTATTTTAGCTTCACAAGTTTCACCTTCAATAATAATACCACCCAAAGCAAGACCTTGTCCGCCTGTATATTTTGATGTACTATGTACAACTAAATCACATCCAAGCTCTAATGGCTTACATAAAATAGGTGTTGCAACTGTATTATCAACAACTGTTATAATATTATATTTATTTGCAATAGCAACTATTGCTTCAAAATCAGGTACTGCTAAACTAGGATTTGAAAGTGATTCAAAAATAATAATTTTTGTTTTATCATCAATTAAAGATTCTATTTTAGAAGTATCTAAAACATTAAAAGTTCTAGTTTCAATTCCCATTCTTTTAATAGTATGTCCAGTTAAAGTTGATGTACCACCATAAACTTCACTTGCCACAAGAATATTATCCCCCGCTTCACATAAGTTTACTATACAAGAGAAAATAGCACTCATACCACTTGCAGTTGCAATTGCAGCTATTCCACCCTCAATCTTTGCAAATCTTTTTTCAAAAACTGCTGTTGTAGGATTCATAAGTCTTGTATAGATATTTCCAAGCTCTTTAAGTGCAAATAAATTAGCGGCATGTTCACTATCTCTGAACTCATAAGCCGTACTCATATAAATAGGTACAGCCATAGTTCCTTGAGAGTCTTTTTCGTATCCAAAATGTAGTGCATGTGTTTGATCTGTCATATTATTGCCTTATGTTTATATAAGAGAGATTATATCTAATTTTTCGTTAATTATTCTTTCAAAACTTATAGTAGATTCACTATCATAAATTTTATCTAGAGTCTTATTTGTAAATGTTAAATATCCATCATAAAATTTGTTTTGTTTTTTATCATATCTAGTATAAGTGCATCGTGAATTATCACACTTAATTTGTATTGAAAAATTATCTTTTTCATATGTTTTATACTTTGGTCTTGCCGTACTTAGTTGTCTTACTAAATCAAGTAAAAAATACTTATCTTTTTTATATTTATTTTTTTGCTTTAATTTAGGTTGTTTTCCATTTTCATATATTATGTAGTTTTCGAATGGAAACAATGAAGAAAATAAAAATCCCGTAGGTTTAGCCACTAAATAGCCTTTTTCTATAGTGTCAAAATTTGTTATTTTTCCTATAGTGTAATCATTATATTTCACATAGTATTCATTTGTTGTATTGGCAAATAAATAAACCGAACTTAAAATTAATAATATTATCTTTTTCATAATAACTCCTTTTTAAAAGTTTAGGAAAAAATAGTTTTTAATTGTGGAATATGATACAATTGATTATGAATAAAAAAATTTTACTTCTTGAAGATGATATTGCATTAAATGAAACAATCGTTGATTATTTTGAAAGTTTAAACTATGATATAAGCTATGTTTATGATGGAAATAGTGCTATAGAAACTATATATGAAAACAATTTTGACTTACTATTACTTGATGTTAATGTACCTGATATAAATGGTTTTGAGATACTTAAAAGTATAAGAGAAGAAGGTATAAATACCCCTGCTATATTTATCACTTCTTTAAATTCTTTAGATAATGTTGAAGATGGCTTTAATAGTGGATGCGATGATTATATTAGAAAACCATTTGCACTTAAAGAATTAAAACTAAGAGTGGAAACAATATTAAGGCGAGAATTTTTTCATCAAAAAAGCTCTTTAATACAAATATCCAAAGATATTTTTTACGAGACAACTAGTAATTTGTTAAAAATAAAAGAAGAGAATATACAACTTAACAATAAAGATGCAAAGCTATTGAAATTATTTTTACAGAATATTGATAAGTTATTGTCACATGAGGAGATATACTCTGCACTTTGGGAATATGATGAAGAGATAAGTCAAAGTGCATTAAGAACATATATTAAAAATTTACGAAAATATTTAGGGAAAGAAAAAATTGTCAGTATTAAAAAATTCGGTTATAGATTTACCACAAAGTGAACAAAAAACACTGATTAGGTTTTTATTGCTATATGCACTATTATGTATAGCGATATTGTCATTGGGTGTATTCTCTTATTATACCAGTCAAAAAGAATTGTTTACAAAAAATAGAACATTAGAACTAAATCAATATGCAAATGAATTTTTAATAAATTTAAAAGAATTGCACAATGATAAAACAAATACTCTACTATATCCTGTAGATTTAAATTTCAAAACATCATTATATGATAAAAATTATAAGATAATTTATTCAACACTAACTAATCCAGAAATACAACTTGAAAATATTTCTTTTGATGATAATAAAATAGTAAGATACATAAAAAATCCACAAGAGTACTATATAAATACTCAATATATTGTTGTAGAAATAATGCCAGATACAAAATGGATAAACAATATAACAAAAGATATTATACTATATGGTATAGTCTTTTTTACCTTTATGCTTACTATTGGTTACTTTTTAACAAACTTATTTTTAAGACCATTAAAAAATGTAGTTCATATACTTGATAACTTTATCAAAGACACAACTCATGAATTAAATACTCCAATCAGTACAATAATGACAAATATTGAACTAATAGATAAAGACAATATTAAAGATAAATCTCTTTTAAAATCAATAAATAGAATTGATATAGGTGCTAAAACTATTTCTAATATTTATGATGATTTGACTTATCTTATTTTAAATCACAAGCTTATCAAAGAAGATAAAGATATAAATCTTAAAATATTAATTGAGCAAAGAATTGAATATTTTGAAACACTTATTAATATCAAAAAAATAAACCTAAGTATACAACTAGAAGAAAATGTCATTTTAAATATTGATGAAAAGAAAATATCTAAACTAATTGATAATATTTTATCAAATGCTATTAAATACAATAAAATATCTGGAAACATCAATATAGTATTAAAAACAAATAGCTTAAGTATAAAGGATACAGGAAAAGGTATTGAAAATAAAAATATTGATAAACTTTTTAATAGATACTCTAGGTTTGACAATAGTATTGGAGGATTTGGAATTGGACTTAATATTGTTAAACTTATTGCTGAAGAATATAGCCTAAATATAAAAGTAAATTCTAAAGTAAATGAAGGAAGTGAATTTATTTTAAGCTGGTAAATTTATTTCACAACTATTCCACAATTAACTTATATACTTCTCTTGTAATTAGCATTAAGGAGAATAAAATGAAAAAATTTACACAAATCTTATTAGGACTAGCAGTACTAGGAACAACAACACTTATGGCACTAGATGGACAATCTTTATATAACAAATGTTCTGGATGTCATGGAGTAAATGGTGAAAAAAAAGCTCTAGGTAAATCTGAAATTATCAAAGGTTGGGAAAAAGAAAAAACACTCTTAGCACTGCAAGGATACAAAGATGGAACTTATGGTGGTATAATGAAAGGTGTAATGAAAGGACAAGTTTCAAGATTAACAAGTGAAGATATTGAATCTTTATCAACTTACATTTCAACAAGCTTATAACTATAAGCTTGTTTTTTATCTTAGAATTTCTATAATTTTAACAGCTATTTTTTCTTGCTTTTTCTTTATCAAAGGAAGAGACTCTATATCAAAAAATTTAACCTTAGAGTTTTCCCAAGAAAGATACCCTTCGTGTAGAGTATCATTATGAAAAAAGTTGTCAAGATTCTTTATTTTATTTGCATTTACTAAATATATACCTATGTCTTTTAATTCATTTTTTTGATAGATAAAATCTTCAAAAAAAGACTTTTGCATTGGAATACTAGATTCTTCAATAAACTCTCTTAGTGCTGTTTGCTTTACTGCTTCATCTTTTAGTTCTACACCTTTTAAAAAACCCCATCTATCATTGCTTTTAACAGATTTACATAAAAGTATTTTCGTAGAAGTCTTACTTTTTTTATATAAACAAATTCCATATGCTTTTATATTTTCCATTTTATTACCAACCTAAGATTAAAAATACTGCTGAAATAAGATAGTTTAATACAAATATAGAAATAGCAGAATATACAACAGCTTTAGTAGTTGCACTACCTACACCTTTTGCTCCACCACTTGTAATATAACCCATATATGTACCAATAGCACTAACAACATATCCAAATATAAATGCTTTTATAATTCCACTATAAATATCAGTTAAAAGTAAATTTTGTAAGATAACACTTCTATACGTTATAGGATTTATATCTAACATATATGTTGATATTAAAAACGAAGAATAATTTCCAACAAAATCAAATAATATCACAAGTAAAGGCAAAGAGATAATTGTTGCTATAATTTTAGGAACTATCAATAATGCTTTAGAATCAATTGCAAGAGTTTCTATAGCATCTATTTGTTCAGTTACTCTCATAGTACCTAACTCAGCGGCCATAGATGATACAGCTCTAGAAATAAGCATAAGAGTTCCAAACACAGGTCCAAGCTCTTTAGTAATAGATATAAAGATAGTGTAACCCATAAAACCTTCTATTCCAAACTTTTTAAATCCTGAGTATAATTGTATTGCTTCAACCATACCTGTAAAAAATGCAGTAAGTGTTATAACCCCAGCAGTTCCTACACCTATAATATAAATTTCTTTTATTATAACTTTAAATCTTAGTTTTGTAAAAAACAAAGGAAATAAAGAAAATTGAAATATAAAAAACTTACCTAGTTCTTCTACTAGTTTATGAAAGCCTAATACACTTGAACCTATAAAATGAAACATTAAAGTATTCGCCTTTCAAATTGTATCCAAGCATATGAAAAGAGCAAGAATAATGGGACAAGTAGTGCTAACTCTGAGTTTACTATATTTGCAACAGCTATTTTTTGAAGTAAAAATAATATTCCCCACAATATAAGTACTGAAGCAATTCCTATAGATATAAACTGACCAATTTTAAAGAATCGCCCACTTATATCACTATAAACAAAAATTAATATTATCAAAGGTACTACAAAAAATGGTACAAATACTTTAGAATATAATATTCCTTTTATTTTATTTGTACTTAAATTTTGTTTTTGAAATAATAAAATAGTATATATAGCATCAGATATAGAATATTGAACTTTAGATTTATAAACATTATTTATAATTTCTGGCTTAAAGGCTTCTAGTGTGTATAAAAATTTCTCGTAAGTAATAGTAAGTTTTGATTCATCCCAGTAAAGATTTTCTGGTCTTGTTATTATCTTAGCATCTATAACATACCATTTTTTATTTTGATAGTATGCTTTTTTTGCAATAATTGTTTCTAATAGTTGATTATCTTTAACTTTAAAAATTCTAATATTTGTTGCTTTCTTTTCTAAAGGATAAAGCTTTTCAAAATATACAAAGTTATCATTGTACTTCAATAATATATGTGATTTTTCATTTACAAAAAATTGATTTTTTAATATTTTGCTTTTTTGTTCATAGGAATAAGCAAGTGGCGTTGTTTGAAGTAAAATCAATATAAAAGTAAGAATACTAGATGTTAGTAAAATAGGTACAATAACTTGTACTTTAGATACCCCTAAAGAGTAAAAACTCACAAGTGTATTTTCTTTTATCAAAAAAGTAATAGTAACTAACCACGCAAAAACTATAGATAATGGTAAAGTAATAGTTAATATAAAAAAACCATTGTATAGAAGATATAATAGTTGTAAGTTTGCAGAAGCAGGTAAAGAACCCATTTGTTGTAAATAATCAAAACCTATAAAAAATAGCTCTAACGATATTAAAATAATAAAAAAATACTTTAGATACTTATTTAAAAGATATTTTGTTATTATTTTCAATTTTTTCCTAATTATTTAATAGTAAATGTAGATTTTACTTTTTCTAGTGGCTCTTTTTTTATAGCATCAATTGCACCGATTACATGTGATATAATATCGTTTAATTGATTTAATTCGTCTTTACTAAAATTATTTAAAACATAATTAGCTACATCTTTTTTATCTTCAGGTTTACCAATACCAATACGAACTCTTATATAATCTTTATCAATATTTGCATCAATTGACCTAAGTCCATTATGGCCACCATGTCCACCACCAATTTTAAATTTAACACTGCCAAATTTTAAATCCAAATCATCATGTATAACTATGATATTTTCATTTGGAATATTATAATAATCTGCAATAGGCAAAATAGATTCACCACTTAGATTCATAAAAGTTTGAGGTTTTACTAAAAGTGTATTTGGAGCTTTTATAACAATTGCTTTAAAGTTTGAATTGTTTATATTTGAAGTGGTTATAAGTCTTTTAGCTATTTCATCAATAACTAAAAAACCTACATTATGTCTTGTAAGCGAGTACTTATCTCCAGGATTACCAAGGCCTGCGATTAAAAACATAAAAAAGTATTACTACTTAATTTTTACCATACCAATAAGTGGTACTCTTGGGTCTAGGAAACATTCTACACCTTCTGGTAATTTTAAATCTCTTACTAAGAAGTTGTTACCTGAATCTAAATCATCTGTTACAAAGTGGAAAGACTGTGGTAAGTTTTCGATTGTACATTTAACTTGAACTCTTTTTCTGTGGTAGAATAATAAACTTTTGTTTTTTAATCCAATAGGTGTACCTTCATCAGTAATAGGCACTAAGTAATTTGATCTTACACCTGGTACTGCTACTTGTAAATCTACATGGATTAAAGCACTTGTTACTGGGTGCTTTTGGTATTCTTTAACTACTACATTGTAAGTAGTTCCAGCTACTGTTACATCAAAGTTGATTGTTGTTTTATTTTTCATAAATCTAATAAAATCATTTACTTTGAATGCAGCGTTGATATTCTCAACACCTTTTCCGTAAATGTTAGCTATTAGATAACCATCTCGTCTTAATTGTTTTGTCGATTGTTTTGCGATACTATCTCTAAGTATTCCTTCTAACATTCTATATCCTTTTTTTAATTTGAACGCGATTATACCTAAGTATTATTTAATATTTGTTTAAAATTTTCTATTTATATGTTTTGTATCTAATTTTTTTGTTATTAGGATTTGATATTTTTTCAATTTGGAAGTCAACCATTTTATTAAACGGATTTAAAAAGTTCTTAAATTCTTCTATTTTAATATCTTCTAACTTATGTTTATTTAGTATTTCTAAAATACAAAACGTAGATTCTATAGTCGATAAACAATATTCATTTGGCTGTCTTTTAAATTTAAATTGTGATAATTTATCATGAACAAAACTAACCCTTGGTAGATTATGTAAGTTTTGACTTACTCTTAGCATTTTTACTGAACATGCCCATGTGGAGTCTATTATAAATATTACATTGTTTTTATTATCTTCTTTTAGACTTGTGTTATTTAGTTTTATTGTATTTTCGCCTGGATATAAGATATAGCAATTATTGTTTTTATTATTTAAGATATTATTTATTTTATCATGATTAGTAAAATCTATTCCTATAAAGATACTAGAATTTTTCAATGATAAGTGAGTAAAGTGTCCTGTTCCATTTTTTGTCTTGCGAAATTCTTTAGGATGCATTAGTATTATAAACTGCGTATTTGTATCTATTTGTTTTATATGTTTACACATACAGCTTACAACTGGTCTATAACAATTATAACAAGTCTGTCTAGTATTATTTTCTTCTATCATTTTGTAATTATAGCTAAGAAATGGATAACTTTGTTATAATACAAAAATATTAAGGGCAAAAATGGAAAATATAATAGAACTTTTACTTACTTGTAAAAATAAAAACTTAGAAGAAAATGAAATAATAGAATTTGAAAACGATATAAATAAATTTTCTTCACAAGCAAGAGAAAATATAAGTGATGAAAACTATGAACTATTTTTAAATACTCTAGGATATGCTTATAGATTAGAAAACTCTGCTCAAAGGTTGTATTATACTTTCAATGAAGCTGTAAGTGCTGTTGATATTGCAAAACTAACAAATGATATCGATAGCTTAGAAAACTATTCATTTATCTATTCTATGGCTTTAAATACTTGTATTTTAGATTACCTAAAAAAAGATATAAATGATGATGAAATACAAGAAGCAATAACAGTTTATAAAAAACTTGAAGAACAAAAATCAAAAGAAAACAAAAAATACCACGCATATCAATGATAAGGAAGAATTATGAATAACAATCCAAACAATCCGTTACACGGAGTAAAACTTGAAACAATAATAAACTCTTTAGTAGAACACTACGGATGGGATGAATTAGGTAGAATAATAAACATAAAATGTTTCAATGATGACCCCTCTGTAAAATCATCATTGAAGTTTTTACGAAAAATGCCTTGGGCAAGAACTAAAGTAGAAAATTTATACTTAAGAACTATTAAATAAGTTAACGATTCTTATTTAATATTTGAAGGTATTATTATCTCAAATTTAGCACCAAGTCTATTTGAATCATTGTGATTTATTAGTTCATTAGTAGCTTTTAGTTTACCTGACATATTTTTAGTGATAATATCATAAGACATATACAGCCCTATTCCTGTACCTTGAGATTGGTGCTTTGTAGTAAAATATGGTTCAAATATTTTTTCAATTATATTTTCTGGTATTCCACCTGCATTATCATGAATAGATATTACTATATCATTGCCGTCTTTATATGACTTTATAAGTATTAATTTATCATTAAGTTCTTTTTCTTCAAAAATATCTCTTGCGTTATTTAATATATTTATAAGAACTTGCATAAGTTCACTATCTAACCCAAATACTTTTAACTCATCTATCTCAAGTTTTATTTCTATTGCTTTGTTTCTGAAGTTACCAGATAATATCTGTAATGTTTTATCTAAAATATCTTTTACTTCAAATTCAGAATATATCTTATTTTCATCAAAAAAGTTTCTAAAATCTTCTATAGTTTTTGATAAAAATTGTGCTGAGTTATTTATATCATCCATAGATTTATTTAGTTTTTCATCATTTAGAATTCCATATTCTTGCTGCATTGATACACTTGTAGCAGATGTAGATATCATAGAAAGTGGTTGTCTCCATTGATGTGCTATATTAGTAAGCATCTCACCCATACTTGCCATCTTTGACTGCTGAACAATTAATTTTTCTTTTTCTTTAAGTTCTGTAATATCTTGTAGTGATATTAAAATATCTCCAGTGTCATTTAAAATACTAGCATTTATACTAAAAGTATGTATCTTTTCATCTCTTTTCATAGTTACAGTATTTGCTTTATTTTGATTATCAACCAAATAGCTAC